>JARFQX010001061.1 GCA_029287555.1 Rubripirellula sp.
TCCACTTCCACCCGGTGTTTCGATCGGGAACAACGGTGGACTGAACTACAACCGCAATGTCGGAAATACCACCGGCCAGCAGTTGCAGAATGTCACCCTCGACAACTCTGCGGGTCCGCTCTCGAGCGATCGATTGGCCAAAAGCATCGCCGGCTTCCTCGACGACACCAACGACGTGGACTGGTTTGAATTTGAAGTCGGTTACAAGCAACTGACGCGAGATTCGACGGCTCGTTATCTGTCGACCGTCTTCGACCTGGACTACGCCGACGGTGTGGCACGTGCCGATACGTCGATTTACGTCTTCAACGCCCAGGGCAACCTGGTGCTCGTCGGTTCGGACAGCAACATCGCCGATGACCAGCCCGTCGGGCAAGCTGACGAGACGGACCTCTCGCGAGGATCCTTTGGCTCGGGTGACCCGTTCATCGGCGTCGCCGAGTTGCTCGAAGGCACCTACTTCGTCGCCGTCTCGAATAAGACCCGTGTACCGGGCCAGATGGACCAGTTCTTCGAGCAGAACAGCGTCAACCCACTGCTGCGCCTCGAGCCGATCGATTCGATTCGTCGGATCGCGGAAGATCATATCGGCAGTTCCGGTGGCGGAACCGCGACGCCTCCCGAAGTTCCGCTGTTGTTCGATAACGACTCGATCATTCCCTACTCGCTCGACGACGTGCTGCTTTACGTCAACACGGGAACGAGTTTGGAAGTCGTCAATCCGTTTACCGGGGAACAATATCCGGGGCGTCCGGGCATTGGATCGCTCGGCAATTTCACGGGTAACGAAGTGATTCGCGACATTGCCTTCCGAGCCAATGGCGAACTCTTTGGATACACGGGCAATGGCCCGGTCGTCGGGGACGATGCGACCGAATACGTCCGCATTGATACGTCCGATGCGTCCCTCAACGTGATCGGCAATCTCGGGATCGAGACATTCCATCTCACCAACTTCGATCCCACCAACCTGGTGCTGGACGCAACCAGCGACGACGGGATTCAGGTCGAGGCAATCTCGATTCGTTCGTTCACAGATCTTTCGGGTGTGACCGAAGAACGTGGATTCCTCGTTGGGAATCGTCCCGTCTTCCGCGACGGATTGCAGTACATCAGCAACATCTTGTTTGAGTTTAACGATGCGACCGGTGCGGTGATCGGCCCGACGTACGATCGCAGTCGATTCTCACCCGGTTCTGGTACGACACCGCGCGAAGTGGGACAGATCAACACGGCCGATCCGAACGTCGCTTTCGACGAGAACTACCTTGGCATCACCGATGCGACGGTCGTCGGACCCGACGGTGTGGCTGCGCCAAGCTTGTTCGATGGGGATGCCTTCACGGTTAGCAACGTCACCGATGCGGTAACGTTCGAGTTTGACCAATCGTTCACCCTGATCGCCGACACGAACCAACCGATCGTGGATGGCGATGCCGTGATCATTGACGGCCGTGCGTTTGAATTTAACACGGATCCGATCTTCGTTCCCGAAACTCCAGGTGCTATCGAGGTACCGGTGTCGTCGTCGACCGGTCCGGAAGCCTTGATAAGGATCCTGGCCGACACGATTCGCGACGAAGGAGGAATTGCGGTTTCCGATGCTGGCACGCAGCTCGCCCTGCCTGCCTCTTCATCGGTGGTGCTCGAGCCGAATCCATCGGCGGTACGCTTAACCGGTGCGCCGGGTGTGGCTGCCGGACACGTTCCGATTCTGCTGCTGCCCACCGACTCGGCGGCCACGATTGCCAATCGAATTGCGATCGCGGTCCAGGAGGCCAATGACTCCGGCGATCTTCCCAACGTGACCGCAACTCCCGCTGGGCAAATGAGCCACTCCGTCGAATTTGTCGGCGGCTTCGTGAGCCAAGCGTCGGGGAACCTGACCATCGGTGGTGTCGCCAACGGCGGGTTTGTTACTGGCATCGAAGTGCTCGGCAACCAACTCTATGCCGTGACGAACACTGGTGGCTTGTACCAGGTATCGCGTGGGGAATTGGACACCTACGGCAATCGTACGGTGGGACGCTACGTTCCCACAGCGACGGATCTCCGCGGAATCAACTTCACCGGTTTGCGAGCCGGTCCCTATTCGGTCGATGGCGGCGCGGTCAGCACCGTTTTGTTCGGGATCACCGGCAGCGGCGACATCTATGCCTTCAACCGTTCGGGAGAATTGTTGCCCGTCTTCGCCGGTGGCCGCAGTTCGATTTCGACTGGGGTTGGCGGAGCGGTCGGCCTCGACTTTAGCGTCGTCGACTTCAACCTCTGGCACGTGACGAATCAACGGCAAGACGATCCTGGTCACGGCATCAATCCGACGTTCAACGGCGCGCGACCGGGAAGAACGGGTGGTTCAAGTCTCGCCTTCAACTATGAAAACGGAGTCTTTGCCGGAAACTATCCGACAAACGTGGAACAACCAACCTTCACCCAACGTTTAGATGGCGGCGGATTCGAAGGAACGTACAACGTGCCCGGCGGCGCCAAGGGCGTCGTGCAGAGCAATCCATTTAGCCTCTCTGGCTACTCGGAAGAAGACTTGCCCACGTTGTACTTCAACTACTTCATGGAAACCGAGGCGGTCGGCGGTCGCGACGCGCTGCGAGTTTACGTGGTGAATTCCGAAGGTGTTGAACACCTGGTCGCGACCAACAATCTGATTTTGCGACCGGGAACGGCAGACGATGAGTTTGATGATCCCAGTCCCATCGCGTTCCCAGCCTACGATGACGACATCGACGTCGAGACACAGCCGCTGTTTGACGCCACCGGCGCGGCCAACCCCCAGTGGCGTCAGGCCCGCGTTCCGCTCGGTGAATTCGCCGGGCAGTCTGGTCTGAGCTTGAGAATTGAGTTTTCGACCTCCGGCAGCACGGAGTCGAACTCCGAAGCGCTGCGAGTGGTCAGCGGACAGGTGTTGTCAGAATCGGACGAGAACACGTTCGTCATCAGTGATTCCACCTCGGGGCCCGGCGAGACCTTTGTGCTCCAATTGGCACCGACGATTTCATTCCCGTCGGGTCTGCAGTTGGCCAATCTCTATGCCGATCCCACCGAGACGGCGGTGATCACGATCGACGATCAGGAATACCTGCTTAACGACGGGACACGCGTCCCTGAGGCTGATCAGATCAACATCAACTTGTTTGCCGATGTGCCGTCGGGCACTTCGCTGGCTGATCTGAGTGCCGAACAGATTGCCAACACGGTTGCTGCCCAAATCGAGAGCAATCCGGGCAACGCGCCCACCGTGACCGACTTCAACTTCTCGCCGGAAGACGCCGGAGGGACACGCAACGATTTGATCTACGAGGCGACTCCGCTGCCTTACAACGGAGGCAACCAGACCTTCACCGGTTTTGGCCGATTGGGCACGGTGGACAATCCCCTGTTGCCGCCGACCAACCTGGACGATGTGGATCTGGTCCGTTTGGAGGTCCGAAAAGGTGCGACGATCGCCGTCGATGTCGACCTGGACTTCAACAGCTCGCTCAACGCGGCGATTCGCTTCTTCGATTCCGAAGGCAATGAAGTTCAAGGCACACCCAATCCGGCGGAAGACACGGTGGAGTACACCGCCACCGCCGACGGTGTTGTCTACATCGGAATCAGTGGACTGGGCAACGAGAACTACGACCCGCGAATTCCCGGTTCGGCGCAGGTAGGTCAGGTCGACTCTTACACGGTGAGTCTCGACGTGAGGCTTCCCTCCGAGTATCGAGCCGACGGGAATGTTGTGGAATTTGCCGGGGGACAACAAACCCTCGGAGCCACGCCCGGCGAATTGTTCCTCGTCACCCAACGCACGCCCGCCGAAGATGCTACAGCGATTCCTGTCAGTCGTTTCATGACGGCCAATGAAGTGGCCGTTGAAGTCCAAAATGCGATCGCCAACCGTTACACCCAGGGCAACACGGACTTGATCCCGACTTCGGGACCAACGGTGCGACTGCCAGGTTTGTCCATTGATGACTCCGGACCGTTTGCCAACGAGGGAGATCGATACGGTTTTGACTCCGGCTTCGTTCAGGGGACCGAGAACAATGACTTTGAAGGTGTCTATCTCGATGACTTCATCATTGGATTTGCCGAGCGTGGTGAATTGGCGACCGGTGGCGTTGCGGAAGACCCCAATGGCTCGTTCGTCCCCAACGGTTCGTTGTCGCTGACGGTACCGCCGCAGTCGACGCAGCCCACCGACAAGGGGCCCTATCAGCTTGAGATTCGAGACGGCAGCGAATACGTCAGCGGTGGAAGCATCGCGGTCAACCAGGCGGACATTCAACGATTCGCGTCGGCGCCAATCGTGGTGCCGATTAACGGGATTCCCTACGGCGTTGCTGATGGCAGCGTGGCGACTTCGTCCGTGATCCCGGCGATTCAGCGACCGCCTTTCCAGATCTACGACTTGCCGACCCTGGATGTGGTCGTGGACCCAACGACCGGCCAGCCCATCACGGGTTTTGCCGGTGGTTCCCTGGTGGTTACCTTGAGTGACGGGTCGGGAACGGTGCCACTGATCGAACTCGACGGTAGCTTCAAGCCGTTGGTGACGTCGTTCAGCCCCGTATTCGCGGAAGGCCGCTTCCGCACCTTTGATACCAACGATCGATTGACCGGTGGCTACTCATTCGAAACCCAGGCTGCATCGTCCATGACCGACGGTTCCAGCTTCGCGATCTTCGATTCGCTCAATCAACTGGAATTCGAGTTTGATGTTCGACCGGCCCCGACTCCCGATATGCCCAACCCGATCTTCGATGGTCCGAACAATCCGGATGCGGTGGTCATCGAGATCGAGGCGGACGATTCCGCGGCCGTGGTGGCCAACAAGATCATCGATGTGATCAATTCGCCCAATGTTGGGGCGGTCCTCGATGTGATGGCGGCACGGTCCAATTCCTCATTGCCCGGCGATGTGCTTCGAGAGTACGAAGATAGCCGCGTCAACCTTTACGGCGACATCAGCTTCGTCGAGTTGACTCCTTCCTTCCGCAGTGTGACGTTGACGGATCAACGCGGTGACGCCAATCGCGATCGCTCGGAGCAGGGATTGATCATCGTTGAAAACAGTCGCTTCCTGTTCAATGCTCAGAACGGTGTCTCGATTGTGCGTGATGCGGAAGTTGGCCTGGCATCGGATGACCAACGAGACGAATTCCCCGTCTCGCTGGTCTATCCTCAGAACCTGCTGGAGTTGAACTCCGAAGGATTGCTGCCCGGCGTCGTCGTCCAGAACAACGTGCTTGGATTCAATGACAACGCCGGTATCTTCGTCACGGGGATCGAGGGTGGTGGTGGAGCGATCATCACGCCGGTCGGATTCGACCAGATCGTCAACAACACGCTGATCGGTGGTGTCGTTGAGGAAGGTGTCGATTTGGGAACCGAGATCTTTTCGGGTTACCTGTTCCCACGAGGCGGCATTTCGTTCGCCGATGAGGTCGACCTCGACAGCTTGGACTTGGGCAGCGACGTGGACGCGGAATACACCGACCCACAAGCTGCTTTGAGTTCACCCGACGGAACCGGCCGCGGTCCGGAACCGGACACCGGCGAATTCACGCTGTCTCTGGGCACCGGAGGACAAGCGACCTTCCGGTTCACCGATAACTTGTTGACGGGCAACGATTCGCCAACACCCGACTTGGTGATCTTCGAAACCGGTGCGAGTGAGTCGGTCCGGGTCGAAATCAGTCGTGACGGCCAGAACTTCTTCTTTGTCGGCAACGCCAGTGGGTTGAGCCCAACGATCGACATTGACCAGTTTGGCTTTGACTCCAAAGATCGCTTCGCCTTTGTTCGCCTGACCGATTTGATCAGCTCGCAGGATGAGCCCACGGTGATGTTCGGGCCGGCCGGCGCGGACATCGATGCGATCGGGGCACTGTCGACCGTCCCCGCCGAGCAATTCACACCCGGCGGCGAAGGGATTGTGGTCACGAATAACTCGGGGCCGACCTTGTTGAACAACATTGTGGCCAACTTTGACACCGGTCTTGTGGTCTCCGAGTCGACCGGTGGCCCGAATACCGAGTTGTCCAAAAATCGAACCGTGATCGGTGGCAGCAGCTACTTCCGCAACGCGGCCAACACCAACGGAGGCACGCAGCAGGATTTGGGACTGTTCAGTCAACTGATCAGCGACTTCCAACCGATCTTCGTCGACCCGGTCAACCTCGTCTTTACGCCACAGGCGGGCGTGCCGACGATTGACAGTTCCATCGACTCGCTTGAGGACCGGGCCTCGCTGTTGACCGTTCGCTCAGCCGTGGGCTTGCCGCCGGTTCCAATCCTGGCGCCGTTGGTCGATCTGAACGGCCAGCTGCGCGTGGATGATCCCGGAGTGGAAACGCCGCCCGGAGTCGGGCTCAGCGTGTTCAAGGATCGAGGCGCCGAAGACCGCGCCGATGAAATCGGTCCACGGGTGACTTTGATCTCACCGCGTGCGGATGACCTGCAACGCGACAGCGGCCAGGTTGTCACTTCCGCGACCATCTTTGACTCCTTCGACATTCAATTGATCGACGGCATCACCCCCGCCGATCCGAGTTCGGGTGTTGGTGTGAGCGACATCACGTTGAGCGACGGTTCGCTGATTCGCGTCTCGAAGATGACCGCCGGCAGCGAAGCCACCGAAACTCTGGTTCAGGGGATCGATTACCGATACGCATACGAGCCCTCGGATAACATCATCCGTTTGACACCGATCGCCGGAATCTGGGAAGACAATTCCGTCTACACGATCGAACTTCTCGGACGCGATGTTTCGATCATCAAGGGCGAGCCGGCAACGCAGTACGCCGATGGGGCCATCACGCAGGTTGATTTGCTCACGCAAATTGGCAACAGCGAGATCATCAATCGTCGAGCGATCGAACTCGATACCGGCATTGGCCTTTCGATTGCTCCAGGTGCCTTGACCACGGTCATCAATGGCGTCGTGGTGCCGAATATTCAAGGCCAAGCGGTCGAGATCTTCGATGGTCAATCCGACTCGCCTCAAGTCTTCGAGTTGACCACCACGAACGATCCCAACATCAACGATGCGATCATCGCCAGTGGTGCGATTCCCGTTCGCGTGGGACAGCAAGCCAGTGCGAACCAGATTGCTCAGGCCGTTGCCGCGGCGATCAATCAGTCGGACGTCAAATTGTTTGCAACCGCGGTCGGAAACCGCATCCAATTGCGAGACTCGGTCGTCAAGGGTGCGAGCCTGTTCGCGATCGATGGCATTAGCGTAAGTGGAGCGGCCGCCTACCTTGGTGCGGACGTCGCCTTCACCTCGGACCTTCGAGGCCTGGACGTGATTGGGCAAGCCTACACGATCTTTGATGGCGACAACGAAGTCACGTTCTCGCTCGTCAGCGATCCATCGCAAGCACCGGCGGGAACGACGCCGGTGGTCATCTCGCCCACTGCCCGCCGGACGGCGATTGCCGAAGCGATGAAGGCCGGGATCGATGCTTCCGGCCTACAGTTGTCCGCAACTGTCGATGGCGGTGTTCTGGCCATCCGCGGTCTTTCGGATCGGGTCGATCCGAACACGGCACTGGCCTACGCTTTACCTCTTCCGCTGACCGGTAATCCGCTTGGCGATGCGTTCAAGCTGACCAACTACTCGTTGGATGTCACGCTGACCGATGCGGCCATTGCTGCCATCGACGGTCCAACCGTTACCATCTTCGATGGTCAAAACGAACTGACCTTTGAGTTTGATAGTGCCGCATTTCCGGGTGTCCTGCCCGGAAACATTCCGGTGCCGGTGCCGGCCAACGCGACGGCTCGCGAGATGCTGCAATCGCTGAAGAACGAGATTCAAGCCGCTGGTTTGGATGTCCAAGTCGTCAATGCCGCCCGTAGCTTCCGGATCACGGGAACGATGAGCCCGATCAGCGTGACGTCGGCCGACAATGCCGTGACGGTCACCGGATTCGGCGAGATCGGCACCTCGCCCGGATTCGGGATTGGCATTCCATCGGACGGTCAGGGCTTGTCCGATACCGTCACCGATGGACAGACCTTTACGATCACCCGCGGGCCGACCACGGTCACGTTCGAACTCGATTTCGACCAGACTCAAGAGAACGCCGGCACGACTTTGGTTCCAATTGCCGAACGAACGCTCGATGCGGTTGCCGATGCGATCGTGCTGGCAATCAACAACGCTCGGTTGGGTTTGACGGCCGCCAACATCGATGCCGGTCGAGTCACGCTCAGCGGTGTGGATACCGAAGATGTCGTTCTTGAACTAAGCGATTCGGTGCTGACCCAGATTGGGATCGCCGGACTGCCCACACCGCTGGCTGTGGTCGTGCCGCTCGATGCGACCGAAGCCGAGATTGCCGAAGCCTATGGGAATGCTCTCGAGGACTTGAGGCCACTGGGTGTCGAGTCAGAGCAGATCGGCGATCGCGTCATTGTTCGATCCAGCTCCGATGACCTCCGGTTGTCGATCAGTGGTACTTCCGTCGTCGAGCAACGCATCAGCGATGAAGTCAGGAACGAGGCGGACGCGGAGGGTCTACCATCACTGGTGATCTTCGTCGGCGGTGGATTTGACTATGGAGACGCCCCAAGTCCTTACGCTTCGACCGCTGCTCAGATGGGCCCGAGACACTTTGTTGAAGACAACTTTGCATTGTGGATTGACGACCCGTTTGATCCCAGCGATCGCCCGGTTACCCGTGACAATGACGCCAAGTTGCCCGATGCGGATGATGACAACGGTGTCTTTCTTGTTTCCAGCGTACGACCTGGCTTCACCGCGCAGTTCCAGGTTGGTATCCACAACGAAGAACGTCGCCCCTGGGCACTCGACGCCTGGGTCGACTGGAACGGAAACGGCATTTTCGAGGAGAACCTTGGCGAAGTCACGCGATTCCTTTCGGAGGATCCGCTTACCGGACGACCCGGTTTGCCTCTTGAATTCATCGGAGAAATCTCGGTCCAGGTTCCCTCCGCTGCCAAACTGACCGAAGTCTATGCTCGATTCCGTCTCAGTGAGGAATTGGGGCTTGGACCGACCGGGGATGCCGATAGCGGTGAAGTGGAAGACCTGAAACTGATTGTCACGAGCAATCCGTTCACCAATCCCGACCCGAACTTGCGTTCCGATGTTAACAACAGTGGAGAGGTGACTCCGCTCGATGCCTTGAACATCATCAATGCAATCGCTCGCAACGACGGTCAGATTATCTTCCTCGATGATGACCCGTTGCCGGTCGCGTTGCCGCCGTATCCCGATGTGAACAGTGATGGGATTGTCAGCCCGAACGATGCTCTAACCGTCATCAACGATCTCGCCAGGATCTTGGATGGCTCCGGTGAGCTTGTGGCCGAGGGAGAAGCGACCACATACGTCCAGGCTGCAACGGGCGTGTTGGCTTCGGGACCGACCTGGATTGGCGACTCGATGCTGGCTGAGAAGTCCGAAGAAGAAACCGACCAGGAACCGCCTGCGGAGGAATCGTCGTCGGTTGGACCGGCTGCCGAGCCGAGCAAGACCAGCGTCTTCGACAATCCTGCGATGATTGAGCTCGATTCGGTCGTCAATGACTTGGCCGACGACGCGGCGACCGCTCGCGGTAGCGATGACGATGATATCCTCGACCAGGTGTTCGCTTCCCTGTAATGGAGGGTGTCCGAAAATTCGGTGGCGGGAGACGCTGACATTTCAACGTGTAGGCCGGCATCAAGGAGCGCAGCGACGCCGATCCGGCAATTTTTCTTGCTCGGCGTCAAATCGTTGTTCAGTGCCGGATCGGCGCTTCGCTTGATTCGGCCTACTTCGAATTCCCGGACACCCTCTTGTAGTGGATACCTGGGAATCGGATTTGAAACCATTCTCGCGACGTCGAGCCGGGGCAGGACGTCGAGCCGGGGACTCGATCTCAGGCCGCCTGTTTGGGGGGCGGGGGGCAAGCCGGTTCGTGAAACTTTGGCAAATTGGCGTGACAAATCCAACGATCGCGGATCTAACCAGTAGAGCGGGAGTTGGATTCCCGATGAGATAGGGTGTGAGCGGCCTGCACGATACACACTGGCGACTCTTTCCAGATTTCGAATTCCAAGAGCCGATGCGTTCCCGAGTCTACCCGCCCTGTCGCCAGCCCAAACGGTCAAGGCCGATGCGGCTGGAGAGGCTGGAATCGCGTCAATTGCTTGCGGCGCTGCCCCTTGGTGCGACGCCCGCGGACACCGGCGAATTCTTGCTTGGGACGGTTGCCGTCACTCCGGTCTTCTTTGATAGTGATGGGACGACCGACACCAAGACGCAGAATTGGACGGCTGGCGAGATTGACGCGGTGCTGGACAAGATCACCGAGGGGGTCAACTGGTGGAGCGATTTTCTTGACACGTTCAATTCGGTTCACACCCTCGACTTTGTCTTCGACGACACCTTCGCGATCGATCCTTTTGAAACCCGATACGAACCGATCGATCGAGTGAGTGATCAATTCAATCTCTACGTCGACGAATTCCTCAGAGGCCAGGGGCATGGCGACGTCGATTCGATCGAAGAGGGGGTTCGCGAGTTCAATCAAGCCCAAAGACTGAAACTGGGCACCGATTGGTCTTTCACCATTTTTGTCGTCGATTCCTCGCAAGGCGACGGTTTGTTTGAGTCCGGGGGCTTCTCGGGAGCCTTCGCCTACGCGGGCGGACTGTTTGTCGTGATGCCTTCGACTCGCCCCGCTTCCACGGTGGCCCACGAGATGGGGCACATCTTCTGGGCCCTCGATGAGTATCCGCGCGGCGCTTCGTGGTCACAGCGTCGCGGCTACTACGATACCCAGAACCTCAACGCGGCCGACAATCCGGCGGATGGGTTCGTCCAAGAGCCCAGCATCATGCGATCCGGTGGCCCACTGACAACGGCCTACCGGGATTTCACGAGCCCCGAGTCGACGCTCGCCATGGTCGGCTGGCGTGATTCCGACGCTGATGGCATTTTCGATCTCCTTGACGTTCCGCTCGATCTGCAGGCGAGCGGTTACTTCGATCCGGCAACCTCCCGATATCGCATTTTCGGAACCGCGTCCGCGGTGCCCTTGCTGAACAGGAATTCATCGGGATTCCAGAGCGACATTACGCTGAACCGCATCAGTGAACTGCAATACCGCCTTGACGATGGCGCATGGTTAACGGCCGCGTCTCCGGATGAGCAAGTGTTCGACTTTGATCTCTCGATCGAGATCAACGAGCCGTTCTCAACCATCAGTTGGAGGGCGATCGATACGCGTGTCGGCGTGACGAGTGAAACGATCACGGCCGATCGGCTTTTACTCGCGATCTCTCGCTCAAGTGTGACGGGATTGACTTTTCTCGACGCAAACGCGAACGGTCAACGGGATTTGGGGGAATCGTCACTTGAAGCGACTCGGCTGATCATTCGATCCGCCGATGGGTCGCCGCTGGGTCGCGGTGAGATCGATGCCGCCGAAACCGGGTTTCTTGACGAGGTCGATGGGATCACGCTCTCGGCTGACGGGGAATTGGTACGCGACGAGGTGCGCGCGCTTCGGGTCGAGGACCTCGATGAACGCTTCGTCTTCCATTCCTACGACGTGGTAGGGAATCGCTGGAAGCATCGCTGGTCCGACGACGCCGTCCTGCAAGCGACCCTTGATCAGCCCGTTGGAGAGGCGAGTCTACGCGCGATCGGATTAGGGGAAGGAAGTTACGCGAGGATTGAAGCCTATGACGACCAGGGCGAGCTCATTGCCCGAGTCAGCAGCGACTGGATCGGCCCCGGCGCCGAACGGGTGCTGCACATCGGAGACGAACTGGCACGGATTTCCCGCATTCACGCGTATGGTCACGCCGGCACCGAAGTGGCATTGGATCGGCTGGAATTCGGCTTCACCGATGTCACCCTCTCGGATGTCGCAGGCGGGTTCAGCTTCAAGCACCTGGCCGACGGCGCCTACTCCATCGAAGTGCTGCCCCAATCGTTGATTCACGAATCTTCCCAGTCGTCGGTGCAGGTCACCGTAATCGGGGGTGAAAGTGATTTTCTGCTGGCTCCCGTGAAAAGGGTCGACAGTCCGAGGTACAACGCATCGCTCGCCCAAGATGTCAACCGTAATGGTTCGGTGACCGCTCAGGATGCCCTGATGGTGATCAATGATCTGAGCCAATTCGGCTCCCGAATGCTGCGGGATTTCGAGGCATCCGGTTTTGCGGTCGACGTGAACAATGACGGGCACGTCACCGCGTTGGACGCTCTGATGGTCGTCAATTACATCGCCGTTGGTGAGGCCAGCGAAGGCGAACGGGTGGGCGGAAGTGCCGACGATGAGCCATCGGCGAGTCACCTCGAGGCGACCGATGTGGCCTTCGGCCAGTCATGGGCTGCAACGGCCCAAATGTTCAACTCTACGGGCTTCGACGTCCATGACAGAAGTATGGCCACCGAGAGTGCCGATAGATCTTGGCAGCCAGAGGTGCGACCTGCGCCGGTGGTCAAGATTAGTGGTTTTGCCGCGATGGGCGGTTGGGACGAGGTCGAGACACCCGTCCAGTCCGAGCGGCTCGAGAGCGAACAAGGGCAAGCGGGGGAGCGCGTGGCGTCTCCCGCCCAGCCATTTTTTTTGGAAAGTTTGGAACCCCCGGATAACTGACTCGGTCTAACCGACGGCCGATCGATCGCTCGTCAAGCGAGAGCGTTTGAATCGTTGCTAATTTAGGAGTTCTGGGTAGCATAGAGGCTCTAATTTTATGACCGGCAGGGGTTTTTCGTTCCCAGCGTCAATGTGGTCCACTTGCCGGGGCAGTCGTTCGCTTGATGACGTTTCAGTGCCAGACTTTACGTGATTCCTTCGTCTTCCCGAGATAACAGATGAGAAATCTGCTTCAGATGCTTCGTAGCTCCGGACTCTTTGCCGCTGGCAAGAGAAACAGGGCTCCCTCTCGAGCGGGGAAAGCTCCGAAGGGTTCACGACGTCCGGTGCGGGAGCAGTTGGAGCGTCGCGAGTTGTTGGCCAGTGACATTTTGGCGTCGCACAATTACTACAACCCTTACGACGTCAACAACGACTACCAGATTACGGCCTCCGATGCTTTGGCCGTGATCAATCGTCTCTCGGTCGATCAGGCTGCTTCGGAGGGCGAGCTATCGTCGAGCCTGGATGGGACTCGCGTGACGACCTTCGCTGACGTCAATGCGGATGGTCGGGTTAGTCCAGCCGACGCGTTGGGTGTGATCAATGCTCTGTCGCGTGGAGAGGCAGTCGAGGATCCGCTGATTGAGCTTTACCTCAACGCGAGCGATCTTAACGGGCAACTGCTCACGCCGGATGAGATCAGCGGTGCGCTGACATTCGATGTCGGCGAGCAATTCAACCTTGAGGTTGGCTATCGAGATCTGCGACCCTTCGACACAAGAGATAACCCTCCGGATGGACCGAGTACCCTTGACGAGGAGGTTGCGCCGGTTGGGTTGTTTCAGCTGGTCACTGACATCGTTGCGGACCAGCAGGGATTTCTGCGACCGGTGATGTACGAAGTGCAAACGCTGAGTTTCCCCAAAGCGGCGGTCAGGGCGACTTCGGATGTCACCGATCTGCTTTACAGCAATGGAATTGGCGGGGACACGTTCAACGTACAGAAGTCGACGATCACCTCCGAAGCCGCCGTGCTTCAGTCCTATGTTGATGCGTTGACCTTCTTTGGATATGACGAGGGTGTCGACTTTGAGGTCGACGATCTCTCCGCGGGTGACAATTACGTCTATCGAGTGATGTGGAGCGGTGAGTTTGACAACGTCGACTTGCCTGACGTGCTGCTCGATTTAGCCGAGACCAGCGGTGACGATTTCGTTGCGACCACCGACAGTGTCTCGCCACTTTTGTTCGGGATTGGTATACCGGCCGATGGGCAGGATCTTTCGGACGACGTCCAGGACGGGCAGGTATTCACGATCTCGCGTGGAGCGTCCTCGGTCACCTACGAACTTGACTTCGACCAGTCCCAGCAGGTGGCGGGATCAACGCTTGTGTCGATTCCGTCCAGGACTGTCGACGCCGTGGCGGATGCCATGGTTGATGCGATCAACCCTAACCCGTTTGGTTTGATCGCGCGTAACCTGGGTAATGGTCGGGTCGAATTGATCAGTGCCGAGGCGGGCGTTCCCACCGAAGACGTGGTGCTCGATCTGAGCGGAACCGTTTTGAGTTCGCTCGAAGCTGACGGAGAGCTCAACCCAGCCTCCGTCATCGAGAACTTGCAGTTGGAAAGCCGGACCAACGATGGAGATCCCTACTACGGTGTTACGGGAGAGCTTCGGCCCTATGGAAACAGCGTTGGCGGCGACATTGTCGGCATCGGTGGACTCGGCCCGCTTGCCGATGTTGTCACGACGACTGACTTTGAATTCTTCAATGGATTCACCGGCGAGTACAACACGGTGCCTTTCCATGCCTATAGCTTCCGCTATGAGGTGGCCGCGCCAGTCGTGGGGCTGAACGTTCGCACCCAGGTTTCGGAGTTCTTTGGAGACAACGGCGAGGAAGTCCTCGTTTACGGGCAGTACAAACTCCGCGACGACCCGGCCAATTTGCAGGAAGACACTTCCAAGGTCCCCCAGGATTTGGTCGCCCAGGGCACAACGGCGGTTCTGGTGATCAACGCGGAAGGTGACGCCGCGGGCGTTCTGTCGATCAGTCCCGAGAGCATCAGCGTCGACGAAGATGAAGGTACGGTGCAGTTCACGGTGACCCGTTCGGCTGGAAGTGCGGGACAGGTAAGCGTGGACTTCGCCGCCGTCGATGGCACGGCGGCAGCCGGTTCGGATTACACGCTGACGGGCGGCACACTCACCTTCAAGGACGGTGATCTCAGCGAAACAATCACCGCTAACATCATTAATGACGACGATATCGAGAACGAAGAATCATTCACCGTCGTCCTGAGTAATCCGACCGGTGGAGCGACGCTAGGCACCGACACGTCAACGGTTCGGATCATCGATAACGATGTGGTCACACCCGGTGTTCTCGCTTTCAGCGTGGAGTCCGCCTCGGTTAATGAGGATGACGGGACGATTACGCTGACCGTCAATCGCACGGGCGGTAGCGACGGGGCGGTGACCGTCGACTATGCAACCGCAGACGGTTCAGCGACGGCCGGCGAGGATTACACGGCACAGAGTGACACGTTGACCTTTGCAGAGAATGACACCTCCGAGACCATCACGATCGCCATCACCGACGACATGGACGTGGAGTCGAACGAGACCTTTACGGTGAGTCTCTCCAATCCGACCGGGGGCGCCACGCTCGGTGCCAACACGACGGTCACCGTCACGATTATCGAAGACGATGTGCCTGGCGCCCTCGCTTTTGAGGTCGCAAACGCGGACGTCAGCGAGGACGGCAATCAAATCGTATTGACTGTCCTTCGCACCGGCGGCGATGCGGGAACCGTGACGGTCGACTACGCAACGGCCGATGGCACGGCGACAGCCGGTGCCGACTACACGGCCGCGAGCGATACTTTGACGTTTGCTGCGGGCGTCCCGTCCCAGACAATCACGATTGGCATCATCGATGACGTTGAGGTGGAACCGAACGAAACCTTCACCGTCGCATTGTCCAATCCAACCGGCGGAGCAACGCTCGGTGCCAACAGCACGGCGACCGTGACGATTCTTGAGGATGACGTGCCGGGCGAATTGGCCTTCGATGTAGCATCCGTCGACGTGGACGAGGACGCTGGCACGGTGACGCTGAAGGTGCAGCGCACCAACGGCAACGACGGTGAGGTGACGGTCGACTTTGCGACCAGCGACGGGACGGCCGTTGCGGGCCAGGACTACGTTGGGCAATCGGACACACTCACTTTTGCCAATGGAGAGGCAACGGCCGAGATCACGATTCAAATTACCGACGATTCGATCATCGAATCCGACGAGAACTTCACAGTGACGCTTTCCAATCCCGGTGGGGGCGCGTCGCTAGGTGCCATTGCGACCGCAACGGTAACGATCCTTGAAGACGATGTTGCGATCGCCTTCGATGCCAATTCGGCACAGGTCGACGAGGACGCCGGCACGGTGACTTTAAATGTGGTGCGAACCGGAAGTAGCCGCGCCGCGGTCAGCGTTGACTACGCCACCGTCGACGGGACGGCCGTCGCCGGCGATGATTATGTCTCCGCCAACGCCACGCTTGACTTTGACGCCGGCGTCAACACGTTGCCAGTCACGATCCAAATCACCGATGACAAGCTCGATGAACCCAACGAAACGTTTGCGGTTCAATTGAGCAATCCCACCAACGGTGCGGTGCTGGGAGCCATTGACGAATCCACGGTGACGATTATCGATGACGATGTCGCCGGGGAACTTGGGATTCAGGCGACTGCCACGGTCGGCGAGCAGGCCGGTTCGGTATCGCTGACGGTGACCCGAAGCGGTGGTAGTGACGGTCAAGTCACCGTTCAGTTCGCCACCTCGGATGGCACCGCCGATGCTGGGCTTGACTACACGGGCACTTCGGGGATGCTGACCTTCCCGGATGGCGTGAACACCCGAACCATCGACGTTCCCATTTTGGACGACGCGGATGGAAACGAACCGGACGAGACTTTCTTCGTTACGCTCAGCAATCCGACCGGCGCCGCGACCCTGGGCAACGTAACCGCGACCGTTACGATCGTGAGCGTCAATGAACCGCCGGTCGTCGGTGCTCCCGTTGAGATTGCGCCACAATCCGAAGAAGCACCTGCCTTTACCGTCAGCGAGGCCGATCTGTTGGCAGGTTCCAGCGATCGTGAAGGCGATACCCTTTCGGTCAGCAATCTGACGTTTGCCTCCGGTGATGCCAGGGGCGTCACGATTAATGCCGATAGTTTATTGGTCGATCCGGCGGCTTACGGCTTCTTGACCGATGGTGACTCCGCGTCGGCTGTCTACACGTATTCGATTTCCGACGGGGTCAACGATCCTGTCTCCCAGACGGTGACCATCACCATTGATGGTTTCAATGACCCGCCGGTCGCCCGCAATGACGCCGGTGCGACGTTCGCCGGAGTGACCGTCAACATCGATGTTCTCGACAACGACGATGCCGGTGATGGTGAGGATCAGGTATTGACGGTCACACAGGCCACCTCGGATGACGGAACGGTGGTGATTCAGGCGGATGGTTCACTTGACTTCACGCCCGCGGTAGGCTTTGTCGGTCAAGCCAC
Source organism: Rubripirellula sp. (assembly GCA_029287555.1). Lineage (GTDB taxonomy): Bacteria > Planctomycetota > Planctomycetia > Pirellulales > Pirellulaceae > Rubripirellula. The sequence continues at coordinate 17,200 of JARFQX010001061.1, forward strand.
GATTCAGTACACGATTCAAGACTCGCAGGGCAAAACCGACGCGGCCGACGTCCTGGTTGCGGTGGAAGCCTTCAGCCCATCAAGCATCTCGGGATCGATCTTCATTGACAATGTCGAGAACCTTTCCGAGATTCTCAACGGCGCTGACCCGATTCGTAACGGAATCAAAGAAGCCGATGAAGACGGAATCGGTGGGGTCGAGGTTCGACTGTACTCCGCAGCCAACGAGAACGCGACCGGCGAGATTGTCGACGAGACTGTCTTGACCGATTTGGAAGGTGGCTACAAGTTCGATGGACTTGCTCCAGGTACCTATCGAGTGATCTTCGATGCACCAAGCACCATCATCTACCTCGGCGCGGGCGAGAATGTTGCGACGATCGGCGATACCGGCGCAGTGGACCTTGCCGGCGTGAACTTCCCCGTCCTGGGAACTCAAGGCTCATCGCTCGATAACGTCGATATCCTCGCGTCGAGCTACCTCCGCACCAACGCCACGATTGACGATCTCTCCAATGGCGGCCGCGAGGGCGGTCTCGTCTCCTTTGACGCGGACGGAAATCAAGAATTCTTGATCGCATTTTCAGGCTATGACGATGTCAAGTTCGCTGAACTGGCGATGAGCAACGACGGAGATTCGGCGATCTTGACGATCATCGAGGATGACGGAGACGTTATGTCCGCGCTGCTTTCGAGCGACCACTTTGTGGTCAGTCACGACGAACGCGGCGTTCAGTTCTTCGGTGGAATGAACGACTTTGACTTCCGGGAAGCCGGCGCCCTGCCGTTCGACGAAGATGACTTCCCCACCTACCGTGACGCAGTCGATCGGATTCTCGCGGATCTGTAGACAACCAACCTTGCCGACCACAATTACGAATCATCGAGAGCCTCGAGAAGCGAACGTTTCTCGAGGCTAGCTCGTTTCTTGTTCGACTTCTTCCGAGGAGAAAGAGCAGGTTGGGAAAAGGGGCGGAGTGGAAAAGGTCGATGCACGTCATTCGCTTGCGGAAGCCATGGAGCAAGACGGTGGACGGAACTTCCGAGGTGCATCGCGTGGATGTTCCGGACGTTTCCGCCTCGTCGGTTGAGTCTGCCAAGCCCCCAGGCAACAACCAGGACCCAGGCAATAATCAGGATCCGGTCCAGAACCAAGGTCCGTTCCAAAACCGATCGCGGGTCGAGTACCGTCGTCGCTTCAACCGACCGAGCGGATTGGTCCAGCAGCGCGTGTTCCTTCGCATTGAAGCCTGGGAGGGTCAACTAGAATCGTTGCAACTCAATGGCGTTGCGATCCCGGTTCACCAGCGCGACGCGTCGATCGAAGCGAACGTCGCGTCCCTGCTTAAGCGTCACAACGAGCTGATTGTC
>JARFQX010000064.1 GCA_029287555.1 Rubripirellula sp.
CGTTCATCCCGATTGGCTCGTCCTCAAGGAGGTGCAGAAGTACAAGGGCACGGTCAGCAAGATCCACAAGTACATCCTGTCGCCCAAGTCCTATTCCCAGATGTAGCTTGTGCCCCGCAGCTTCGCAGCGAGCCTAGGGACAGACTCGCCTCTGGTCGTATCCCAGCCTGTCCCCAGGCTGTGGTTCTTCGCTGCCAGTCTCGGGACAGACTCGCCCACAACCGTAGCTCAGCCTGTCCTCAGGCTGTGGAGGTTTTGCTCGCGGCGCGGCGGGCCCGCGGACCGGCTAGTTTTCCCAACCGTTAGCAACTCGCGCAGGTCGGGAAAATCCGGCCAAACGATGGCGTCCATGCGTCTGTGCGATTGTTCGTCGAGCCGTTACGATTTCGCTCATGACACCGATGATGCGACAATACCATGAGGCCAAGGCGGCGTGCGGCGATGCACTGCTGTTTTTCCGCATGGGTGACTTCTACGAACTGTTTTTCGACGATGCCAAATTGGGGGCGAAACTCCTTGGTCTGACGCTGACTAGTCGTGACAAGGACAGTGAAAACCCGACCGCGATGGCGGGTTTTCCCCACCATCAGCTCGATGCCTACCTGCAGAAATTGATCCGATCCGGCTACCGCGCGGCGGTCTGCGAGCAGGTGGAGGATCCCAAGTTGGCCAAAGGACTGGTCAAGCGTGAGATCACGCGAGTGGTCAGCGCGGGAACGTTGACGGACGATGGTCTGCTCGATCCGCGTGAAGCCAATTACGTCGCCGCGATCTGTTTGCCCTCGCACAAGAAGAGTCGAGATCGAACTGACGAGGTGGTTGGGATTGCCTGGGCCGAGTTGTCGAGTGGTCGTTTCGAAGCCGGCACGTTTGCCCTTCACCGACTCGAAGACGAACTGGCCCGCATTGGTCCCGCCGAAGTGATTTATCGCGAGGACGATGTCCGCTTCACCCCAGATACGACCGCGCCGTGGGCCTGGACACCGCGTCCCGCGTGGTCGTTCGCCGAGGACTCGTCACGCGAGGTGCTGTGCAAACAGTTCTCGGTTCACAACCTGGAGGGGTTTGGGTTTGAAGCCGATGATGTTCCGGCCCTGCGTGCCGCCGGCGCGGTGCTGACCTACCTGCAAGAGACACAACGGGGCGAACTGGATCACTTTCGATCCTTGACGGCGCATCATCGCAGCGGTTTTCTGCAGATTGATGCTGCGACCCGCCGTAGTCTCGAGATCACACGAACCTTGCGCAGCGGTTCTCGTGAGGGCTCTCTGCTCGGGGTCATCGATCTGACGTGCACGCCAATGGGCTCGCGGTTGCTGGCCGATTGGATCGCCGCCCCGTTGATCGATCGCCAATCGATCGACGACCGGCTTGACGCGGTGCAGGAACTGCTTGCCGATCCATCGCTCCGCGCAGACGTTCGCTCAACCCTGAAGCAAACCTTCGATCTGACGCGACTGCTGGCTCGCATCGCTACCGGCCGCACCGGGCCGCGTGATCTGCAGCAAGTCGCTCGCACGCTCGAGGGATTACCGAAACTAAAGTCGAAGCTCGAGGGCCGATCGCCCGCACGGTTGGCGTGGATCGAATCCCACTTGCATCCGTGCCCGCAACTGCGAGATCAATTGAACAGCGCGCTTGCCGACGAGTGCCCCGTGTTCGCAGCGGATGGAAATTTCATTCGCGAAGGGTACGACAGCGAACTCGATCAGCTTCGACAACTCGCTCGCGGCGGCAAAGAGTGGATCGCAGCCTACCAGACGCGGCAGATGGACGAGACCGGGATTCCGAACTTGAAGGTCGGTTACAACAAGGTCTTCGGCTACTACCTCGAAGTGACGAACTCGCATCGCGATAAGGTTCCGCAAGAATTCATTCGCAAGCAGACCCTGAAGAATTGCGAACGCTTCATCACGCCGGAGTTGAAGGAATACGAAGAAAAAGTATTAGCGGCCGACGAAAAGGCCCAATCACGTGAACAGCTTCTTTTCCAGCAGTTGCGCGCCGCGACCCACGGGCACTTGTCGACGTTGCAGGAAGTTGCCGTCGCGATCGCCGAGCTTGATGTGTTGGTCTCGCTCGCCGAGATCGCGGCGCAGCGGAATTGGGTACGTCCCGAGTTGAACGACGAATCGGTGTTACGAATTGACGCCGGACGTCACCCGGTGCTCGATGTAACCTTGCCGCAAGGCGAGTTCGTGCCCAACGATTGCGTGCAATCACCCGAGGCCGGCATGATTCTGCTGATCACCGGGCCGAATATGTCGGGAAAAAGTACCTACATTCGGCAGGTCGCCCTGATCACGTTGTTGGCACAGGCCGGGTCCTACGTGCCTGCCGAAGCGGCCGAAATTGGGATTGCTGATCGAATCTTCGCTCGCGTCGGTGCGAGTGACGAATTGAGTCGTGGGCAGAGCACGTTCATGGTCGAGATGGTCGAAACGGCTCGCATCCTCAACACCGCAACCTCACGGAGTCTTGTCATTCTTGATGAGATTGGTCGTGGCACCAGTACGTACGATGGCTTGTCACTTGCCTGGGCAATCACGGAGCACCTCCACGAGCAGATCGGTTGCCGCACGCTGTTTGCCACCCATTACCATGAATTAACGCAGCTAGAGGAATCGCTGCCGAGGGTTGCCAATTGGAATGTCGCAGTCAAAGAATGGAACGATGAGGTCGTCTTTCTGCACCGCATCGTTCGGGGCGGAGCGGACAAGAGTTACGGAATCCACGTGGCTCGGTTGGCCGGCATTCCCCCTTCGGTCAATGAACGGGCCAAGGATGTGCTGGCGCAGCTCGAAGCCGATCACCGCGATGCCCTGGACCGACCGACGATTCGAACGCCCGGCAGCGACGAATCGGGTGGCCAGTATCAGTTGACCCTGTTCGGTTTCGCCGATCATCCGGTCATCGAGCAGATCCAGAAGCTCGACATCAACTCAATCACGCCGATCGATGCAATGCAATTCCTGCAACGAGCGCAGGCAGAACTGCAGGGCGAGAGAACGGGGAAGCGTGGCTGACGCTCGCCGCAGCCCAGCCTGTGGTTCCCGCAGCATGGCTGCGACTCTGGGACAGACTCGGCTACAGCCGTAGCCCAGCCTGTCCTCAGGCTGTGGTTCTTTGCAGCTTCGCTGCGAGTCTGGGGACAGACTCGCCTACGGTTGTAGCCCAGGCTGTGGTTCTTGGCTGCGACTCTGGGGACAGACTCGGCTACGGCTGTCCCCTACCAGGTGTGTGAATCGTCAACCAATTCCCGGTATCGCGCGCGTAACTTGTCGCCGAGCTGTTTCCCGAGTTCCGGTCGGGACTCGGCGAGATTATGGTCTTCGTGAATATCCTCGCTGATGTCGTAGACCTCAACGTCGGTTACCTTGGCATCGCGAATCTGGGGATAGTTCGCTCGAGTGACGTTCGACATTTTCGGCAGCTGGCCCCCGTTGAGTTTCGCCAGCACTTTCCATTTCCCATCTCGCATGGCCACGCGCGCCTCGTTGAGTGCGTTGTAGTAGGCCCAAACGAGAGGTTGTGCACGCGTCACCGGTTGTCCATCGAATAGCGGCGAGATATCGGTTCCATCGAGGACGACATCTTTTGGCGGATCGATGCCAGCCAAGCGGCAGAAAGTTGGCAAGAAATCGAGTGAAGAGACCGGTGAGTCCGACGTCGATCCGGCGAGCGGTTCGTTGATTCGGTCTCGCCAGCGAATGATACCGGCCACGCGAAAGCCGGCGTCGGTCGTGTGCAGCTTCATCCCACGTAGAGGACCCGGGCGACCGTAGGACCGATTCGCATTTCGATAGCGATTCAACGTTTCCGGTCCGTTGTCAGAGGTGAAGATGACCAGCGTGTTGTCAGCTCGTTGGCTCCTTTCCAATTCGTCAAGAAGCTTGCCGACTGCAAGGTCCACATTCGCCACGTTTGCAAAGTACTGGGCCTCATCGTCGTTTCGGGCAACGTCGCGGTATCGGTCGACCAGATTCTGCGGTGATGCGACGGGCTCGTGAGGCTCATGGAAGGCAACGTAAAGAAAAAAGGGACGTTCATCGTCGGCTTGTTCCAGCCATCGAATCGCCTCGTCGACGACGTACTGACAGCTGAATGCGTCGACTTCACCGACTTCAACCCCGTTGCGGACGAAGTTGCGCGGGCGCTCGTGGGATGGTGCGGCGTTATTTTGGGTCGCCATCCAATGATCAAACGCGAAATCGCCGGGCTGCGGCTGGACCGGCTTGTTGAATTCGCTGTTGCAATGCCACTTGCCCACCATGCACGTCTGATAGCCGGCGCCCTTGAGCACATGGGGAATCGTGGTCTCACTTCGCCGCATGTGAACGAGCTGGCGGCGATCGGGGGTGGCTCGCCGCGCTTCGGGAATCCAGTCGTAAACACCCGCGCGATTTGGGCTTCGTCCGGTCAGCAAGCCAACGCGCGAAGGCGAGCACACCGGGGCGGCGGAATAGCAGTCGGTGAGCCGAATCCCCTCGTCGGCGAGCCGATCAAGATTCGGTGTCGTGATGTGAGGGTGACCATAGCACTGCAGGTCGCCATATCCCAAGTCATCACAGAGGATCACGACAATGTTGGGCCGATCCGCCAATGAAAGAGAAGACAGGAAACATCCAGCCAGTAGGGTTAGCGAAAAGATGCGAAACAGCATGAGTCACCTTTCTCGTTGGATGGTTATCGTTAAGCGTTGCGTTGTCTTAGCAAGCCAAACTGTAGAGCCGAGGCTTCCGATCCGACGGCGATGAACGTGAAACCTCGTTGCAAGTGTTCCCGGGCCTTTTCGACCGTGCTCAAGATGCCGCACGCCTTCCCCGCGTTTCTGCACGCGTGCACGACGCGGTCCAAGGCCGCGATCATTTCCGGATGGTCAAATTGCTTGGGACAACCCAGGTTGAAACTGAGGTCAAGCGGTCCGACGAAAAGCACATCCACGCCGTCCACCGCGGCGATACCATCCGCATTCTCGACCGCTTC
>JARFQX010000073.1 GCA_029287555.1 Rubripirellula sp.
GAGTGTCAGACCGGAGGCGGCGATCGTAACCTTCACCTGATCACCCACCAGTTGACCAACCCGGCCGGCTCTCTGCGGATGTCCGTGGTCGTCCAGCGAGTCGAATCGGGCGATGATGGTGGCGCCGGCCTGCGGTTGGGCATCCGCAGCGATCTCAATGAGTACCGTAGCAACTGCTTTGCATCGGGCGGAATCAATGCAGGCATCCGCAATGGCAACCTGATCCTCGGTCGGCAAGAGTCACCGCTGAGCGTGGATCTTTCCGAACCGGTGAAGCTCTCCCTGCGAGGCGAGCCGGATGGGAGCCAGTTCCGGCTGACGGTTCAAGCCTACAAACCCGACGGGACGCTCGCCGGCCAAGTCAGCCAGAAATTCAATCCAGACGCGGTGTTGGGCAACGTCGCGTTGGTCAACAATTTCGACTTCAAACCGAGTCGCGAACGGGGCTGCCGCTGCCGATTTCATGACTGGGAAGTAGCCGGCACAGCCGTCACCGTGACGCCGGAACAGGAATTTGGACCCATCCTGTGGTCCATGTATTCCTTGAGCGACTCCAGGGGCGACGACGGTTTCGTGATGAAGCTTAGTGCCTTGACGGGTCCGCTTGGCAAAGAAGACAACCACGAAGTGGAGTTGTTGGTCCAGCAGCCTGAAGGTCCAGAGCGGCAAAACCCAAAATCTGGATCCCCAAAGTCCAAATCTCGGGGAGCAGGAAACTGGAAATCGCTCGGCACTGCCAAGCTTGACCCCGATGCCTGGACCGCAACGTTCCGAATTCCCAATTGGGACGAGACCCGCGAGACGGCTTTTCAACTTGTCTACCGCGAGCGACATCGCGACGGAAGCGAGAGTCCTTCGCATTGGAATGGCAACATCAAAGCGAATCCATCGGGTCGGCCGCTCCGCATCGGTGCGTTGACGTGCCAGAATCATTACGGATTTCCTTACGCGCCGGTGGCGGAGAACTTGATTCGACTCGATCCCGACATGCTCTACTTCTCGGGAGACCAGCTCTACGAAAGCCACGGCGGGTACGGATTGATTCGTCGACCGGCTGATCGAGCGATCTTGAACTACCTGCGCAAGTACTACATGTTTGGTTGGTCGTTTCGCGAGGCAATGCGTGATCGACCGACACTCTGCATCCCAGACGACCACGACGTTTTCCAGGGGAATATCTGGGGAGAGGGTGGCGCGCCGATGAACGTCGAAGAGGGCGGTGCGTCATCCAATGGCGGTTACATTCAACCAGCCCGCATGGTCAACGTCGTGCACAAGACCAACGCGGCCCACCACCCCGACTATTTCGATCCGACACCGGTGAAACAGGGCATCAGCGTTTACTACGGCGAGATGATCTACGGAAACGTGGGCTTTGCGATCTTGGGAGACCGGCAATTTAAGAGCGGTCCCCAACGCGTCGAGACGGGCAGCGGGCGCGCTGATCACGTGAAGGACAAGGACTTTGATACCACCGTGCTCGACAAGCCCGGCTTAGAACTCCTCGGCGAGCGGCAAGAAACCTTTCTCAAACAATGGGCGGACGATTGGCGCGGGCACGCCATGAAGGTGTTGTTGAGCCAGACCGTTTTCGCCGGCGTGGCAACGCACCATGGTCGTTACGATGGCTACCTGAAGGCCGACCTTGATTCGGGTGGATGGCCCCAGACGCCACGCAATCGCGCCCTTCGGATTCTCGCTCCCGCGATGCCGCTGCACATCAACGGCGATCAACACCTCACCTCGCTGACGCAGTACGGTGTCGACTCCCAACGAGACGCCTGCTGGTCTTTCTGCACTCCGGCGATTGCGGCCGGTTACCCACGGTGGTGGCGACCGGACGAGGTTGGCATGCCCCACACCAACCGACCTCGACACGGTTTGAGCAACACCGGCGAATACCGCGATGGATTCGGCAATCTCATCTACGTCTACGCGGTCGGCAATCCGGAGGTCGGCACAAAAAAGAACCGCTACGAAAAGGCACATCAAAAAGGAAGCGGCTTTGGCCTGGTCACGGTCGACACCGAAGCCAGGACCTACAAAATCGAAGCCTTTCGGTTCCTGGTCGATGCCACCGACGGAAATCCGGAGAACCAGTTTCCCGGCTGGCCGGTCGTGATTCACCAGCAAGAGAATCGCGGCGAGAACCTGCTGGGATAGACCTCCGCGGGCTTCTGCTTCGCAAGGTTTATTCCCGCGACTATGATGATCGCATGACCCCCACCAGTCATGCGATCGTCCTTCTGGCGAAACTGTTCAGCGGCTACACGGTGCGCTGGATCGACTGCCAGCCCGACACGTGCCAGCGAATCTACTTCGCCAACCACACCAGCCACCTCGACGCCGTCGTGCTGTGGTCCGCTTTGCCGCGCGAGTTACGCAAAATCACGCGACCGGTGGCGGCCAAGGACTACTGGTCGAGCGGTTGGCTCAAGCCCCACATTGCGAAAGCGTTCAACGCCCTGCTCGTCGATCGCAAAGAGATCAAGGTTCACAAGAGTCCGATCGATTCGATGCTGCAACAGATGGGAGACGTCTATTCGCTGATCATGTTTCCCGAAGGCGGACGATCCTCGGCCGATGATGAAATGGGCGAGTTCAAAAGCGGGTTGTTCTACATGGCGAAGAAGCGTCCCGATCTGGAACTGGTGCCCGTTTACATTGACAACGTCAACCGGATCTTGCCCCGCGGCGAAGTGCTACCCGTGCCGCTCTTGAGTTGCATTACGATCGGCCCCCCCATCTTTCTCGAAGCGGGTGAACCGAAAATGGAGTTCCTGACGCGAGCCAGGCGAAGCGTGCAATGTCTCAAAGAGCGATAGCGCCCCGCACCCGCGCCAATCCGAGTCCGCCCCCGGTTTCCGACGCAACGACTGTCACCGTCCCCGACGCCTCATTCGATCGCCTCTTCGGTTCTCGGATCGACCTTCAAGCTGGCCAAGTAGGCGACCAGATCCCTCACCTCGCGAGTCGACATCTGTTGAATCAGGTCGTCCGGCATCGAGGACTTTCCCTTTCGTCGCGCCTCGATTTCCTCGACCGGAATGCGAACCTGGCTTCCATCGCTCTGCACTAAATCAACAAAGTCCTCGTTCTCTGTCTTCACGATGCCGGTAAAGGTTTGTCCCGAGTCATTCAGAATCATCGCCGTCTCGAAGCCCTTGGCCACTTGAGCGTTGGGCAAACAGATCGACTCAAGCAGATAGCGTCGATCCTTCTCTTTACCGATCACCGTGAGATTCGGTCCAACTTCGCCGCCGGCCCGATCGACTTTGTGACAACGCAAGCACGACAGCTTGGTATTCTCGAAGAACAATTGACGCCCCCGTTCGGAATCGCCTCCCTGAAGTGCGACCAACCAGGGACCGAGTGGGTCCCTTTCCCTGAGTCTCTGGTCGTGTTCGGCAAGTGCCGCTGCGGTCGAATCGTCGAGCCGTCCCTTGGAGGCCTCTAGCAAGTTCAATTGAACATCGGCTGGCAGTCCTCCATCCAAATAACGCTTGACACCTTTTCGAACTGCCTCGGTCGCGACGGGCGAATCGCTTTGCGCAAGCAGATCCCAGGCAAGTTGCCGGATCTCCATGTTGCGACTCTCGGTGGCCTCCACAAACCTGCCGATCGACGCCTTGGCATCGTGTCGGGACAGGACGCGCAGGGAAGATGTCACCAAGTTGCTCGCCGGCAACAGTTTGACTTTGCGTGCTAACAGGACGGCCTGATTGGGATCCAAACGCGAGAGCGCGACCAGCGATGAAGCGCGTGTCTCTTCCCCAAGCTTCTCGTTTTTCACCCGGGCCGCCAGAAGCGGCGTGATCTGTTTGATCCCCAGCATCGAGGCAACGCGGATCGCTTCCTCCCGAACGCTCGGCTCGCCCGCAATCAAGCTCTCGATCTGGGGAGCCAGCGCCGAAGCGGCTTCCTGCGGCGGGCGTCCATCAATCGGTCGATAACGATTCAAGATCCGATCGCGAGGATCGGGATCCGCCCAGGAAGCAAGTATTTGAAGTGCCTCGATTCGCAGTTCGGGGCGAGCCGTGGCCCGGGCCGCAAACGCCGCCAACCGGGCCGCCGTCTCGGCCGATCCCAATCGGAAGTTTGCGTTAAGCGCGCGGCGAACCACCTCCAAGTCACCGCCCGGTTCATCAGCCAATTCAGCCAACGCACCCATGGCAACCGGGACTGGCTCGTCGTAAATCGCGCGGGCCGCCTCCTGGACGACGAGCGGGCTTTCGTCATGTAAGAATCGACTCAGTTCACCACTTCCGTGTCGCCGAAGCGCCACCACAGCCGCCCTCCGCACCGACTCGCTGGCGTGCGACTTCAAGGAGGCGATCCGCAGCGGGTCCTGGGCGGCTGCCAGCGCCATGATGCCCGCATGTCGAATCGCGGGGTCGGAGTTATCGGCCTTGGCAAGCAGCGAAACCACGCTCGAAAACGATTCGCCGTCCTTCAACTTTCCAAGTGACAGGACGGCAAAGTAGCGGACCCTCGACGAGTCGTCCTGGACGAGCTCGCGGAGTCGGGGAATTGCCGATCGGTCGCCTCGTTCACCGGCAACCTTGGCTGCCGCCGCGCGAATCGTTGCCTCGTCATCCGACAACAAGCTTCGCACCGATTCGAGTACCGGCTCGGATTGGCGGAGATCCAAACGGGCAATCTGGTCCGCTCCCCAAAGACCGTGCAAGCGGGAAAGCCTGCCCGCATCGCTGCTGGTGGCAACGTCAAGCAACGTGTCCACCTCACTACGCCGCGCCAATTCCCATTGAGATTCAAACCGAATCCGTCGGTCCGCGTGAGCGAGCCCCTGACGCAATTCCTCGAGGGTCCGTTCTTGCCAGCTTCCTTCCAGCAACCGCTGCACTTCCAAAACGGTTTCGCTTTGGTTGTGAGTGGGGTCGGTCAAGCGATAGATCCGGCCCTTCCCCAAGCCATCCCAACCGTCCACCCAGTCACTCACGTAAAGCGCGCCGTCCGGGCCGAACGCAACATCGGTCGCGAGCACATTCCAGATTGGATCGGCATCCTCGGCTAGTCGGTAGAAGGCACCTTCAGGTTGAAGCTTGAACGAACGGATCCCGCTGTTGGCCGGGCCGCCGCGGAAATCACAGATGAGAAATTGCTCGTCGAGCTGATCGCCAAATCCAGTCCCCGGATAGTACGCCAAGCCGCTCGGCCCATCGGTCAAATTGGCGATGGGCGGCACAATGTAGGCGGGCTGCTCACGGTGAAACGGTTCCCAGATCCGCTCGCGATTAAAGGGGCCGCGATCGGGCAGGTACTGGTAGTGCATCCGCCACCCGGAATCCCCTCCCTCGAGCAAGTGCACCACTCGAGCCTTGTCGCCGCTATCACTGTTATTGTCGACCGAGAACAAATCACCGAGGTCGTTGAACGCCAACTCTTGAGGATTCCGCAATCCGGTCGCGTAGACTTCCAACCCCGAACCATCAAGTTCGCATCGAAAAACGGCACCCGATGCGGGATTAGCGAAGACCTTGCCATCCTCGGTCGTCACGTGATACCCGCGGTCACCGATGCTGAAGTACAAACGTCCATCCGGGCCCAACACCAAGCCGTGCATGTCGTGACCCCGAAACGCGACGCGTACTCCAAACCCATCGGCCAGTACCATTCGCTCGTCGCTGTTGCCATCGTCATCCTTGTCAACCAATTTCCAGAGCTTCGGAATGCACGTGTAGTATATGTCTTGGCCGCGCACCAGCACGCCCGCCCCGGTTCCCTCCTCGATGCGATTGAATCCATTGGCGAGGACATAGCTTCGATCAACCTTGCCATCGCGATCGGAATCATCCAGGCGACGAATCCGGTCATCGTGCTGGGCGTACGTGACGGCCGCGTCACCCAGTAATTCCTTGTGGTAGTCGATTCGATCCTGGACCGTTTCCGCGGCGAGATCGGCCAACAACCACTTGTCATCATGGCCCCGGTTGTCGGTCACTCCACGATTCTGGCGAAACGTTTCACAAACGAACAAACGTCCGCGGTTGTCAATGTCAAAGGCGACAATGTTGGCCACATCGGGCTCGGCGGCAAACAACTGGATCTGCCATCCAGAGGGAATCCGAATGCCTTTCATAAAATCCCGCCCTTCGGACGAAGCCGCCTCAATCTCCGGCTCCAAGGGCGGTGGCTGTTTGAAATCGGCAGCCCCAACCATGCCGGGCAACCACCAGGTGAGTAGTGCAAGCGAAAGCAATCGAACGAGATGAGGCGTCGGCATTCGTGATAAATCCTTTGCTGAAACTACCGTCAACAACCGATCCTGGGGATCGCAAGTAACCGATCGATGGCAATCCCACCATCATTCGGTGTTCACCCAGGGGCTTTTCCGGCGTGACCCGTTTCAATGAAGAACATGGGCGGCTCTCGAACCAGGGGCGATTCGACGTCATGACAGGCCGCGGTCGACGTGACTCTTCGCTCGTGACGACCGTGGACCAAAGCGAGGGAGAAGACGGCCGACCAAGCGATCGAGTAAGATCATGCTGGAGAGCTTCCTCAGGATACTCCGCGAAGCCGGGCACTGGCAAGATTTTATCCGTCCCGGCACAGGCCAAGTCGATCCTTGGGGATTGCTGCCCTTGGGGATTGCCGCTAGCGCAACAAGCCATCACATCAAGCACCTGACGAACATGAGACAAGATGCGGATTCGCCGCAGGGCGACAACACGCCAGGGCGCGATACGGGTCGACCATCGGGTGAGCCTGTCGAATCCATCGAAGCAAGTGCGTCGGCAGAGCCAAGGCCATCCCCGGAGGGTGACTCTCAAACAGCCGCGGTCGACCAAGATTTTGCAGGCAAGCCCGGCGAAATCGGAAGCGAGCCGGTCCTTGACCAGGGAGCGAATGCAGGCGGCGAGACGACGACGGAAGCGTCCTCGGTCCGAGTGGGATCACCGTTTGCCGAAGATCCCTTCGAAGCCGATGAGTCGCGTCCCATCGAGAACCTTTACGACGTCGGCCCGGTGAAATACACCGCGATGGGCGCCGTCACTGCATCCGTCCTGGTTCTGGGCTTTGCGGCGGCGGCAGCCTACCTGTTCCCCGCCGGGGGCACGATGGTCGCCGCGCTAGGTTGCCTGTTGTCGATCTTCGGGATGTACTCCCCTTGGCGGCTCGCCTCGGCGGGTCTGCTAGCCGTGCATCTCTGCCTGTTCCTGCTCAGTTACGGTCGGACAATGACTTGAGTCGTGGAGCTCCGAGCACCGCCCATCGATGATCTGGATCGTCCGAAAAAGGGCGAGCAGTCGGCAAGGCACCAGGACCCGCCACCGGTCCATGGAAATGCGCTGGCAAGCTCTCCCAGTCTGATCAACAGCCCGCTGATCAACCGCCCAAAAGGGACTCGCAAACCTCGGCTGGGCAAGCGACAATAACGAGTCCAGCTCGTTCAATTCTTACTCCCCTGCCCTTCCATCGGAATCATCCATGTCGCATCTCAACCGTCGTGACTTCCTGTCGGCCTCGGTCGCCGTCGGTTTGACCACTTCGCTGTCCGCACGCACTCTGCGGGCCGCCAACGCCAATGACGAGATCAATCTCGGCTTCATCAGTTGCGGCGGGCGAGGCGGCCAATTGATGGGACAGTTCAGCAAGGTCGACGGCATCAATGTCGCGGGCCTGTGCGACGTTGACGAAAAGCGACTCGGGTTGGCGAAGCAACGGTTTCCCAAGGCCCAGACTTGGACGGACCTGCGAGAGGTGATCGCCGCCGATGGCATCGACGCGGTCGTCATTTCAACCTGCAACCATTGGCATTGCCTCGCCGCCATTTGGGCGATGGAGGCAGGCAAGGATGTGTACGTCGAGAAACCGCTTTCCCACAGTCAGTGGGAAGGCCAACAAACCGTCGCTGCGGCGAGAAGGTACAACAAGGTTTGCCAGATCGGCACCCAACAGCGTTCCGATCCCATGCAGGCGGAGATTAAGAAGTTTCTGCACGAAGAGAAGGCGCTCGGCGACATTGTTGCCGCCCGCGTCAACCGCTATGGCATCCGACCGTCGATCGGCAAACGTGATACGCCGCTGCCGATTGACAAAGACGTCGCTTACGACCTCTGGCTCGGTCCCGCTCAAGACTTGCCGATCTACCGCGAGAAGTTGCACTACGATTGGCACTGGGTCTGGAATACGGGCTCAGGCGAGATGGGCAACTGGGGCGTTCACGTTTTGGACGACGTGCGCAACAACGTGTTTCGCGATCAAGTATCCCTTCCGAAGAGTATCCTTGGTGGAGGCGGTCGAGTTACGTTGAACGATGCCGGCGAAACGCCCAATGTTCACTTCTGCTACTTCGATACCGGATCAATCCCCGTCGTAATCGGGCTCTCCAACCTTCCCGCGGCCCCGGGAGCCAAGAAGAGTCCCGCGCATCCGGGCCCGAGCAGCGGCTACGTTGTCTATTGCGAAGGCGGACGCTATGAAGGACAACGGGGGCGGGGGGCCGCTTACGATCGTAGCGGCAAGAAGATCCGGGAATTTAAAGGCAACGGCGACGTCCGCCATCAGCAGAATTTCATCGATGCGGTTCGGGCCCAGGATCGTACGCTGCTCAATTCCGAGATCGCGGTTGGCAACGACAGCACCGGATGGTGCAACCTCGCCAATATTGCTTTCCGATGCGGCAAGGAGTTTTCGCGAGAGACCGCGGGGAAGGTACAGTTAGATCAGTGGAATGAGTTGTTGGGTGAGATGGATTCGCATCTCCAGGCACACGACTTGGCGATGGAGAGTGATTCGATCCGGTTGAGCCCCTTGCTGACGCTCGACACCAAGACAGAACAGTTCGTTGGTGAGGAGGCTGATTCAGCGAACCAGTTCCTGAAGCGGGAGTATCGCAAAGGTTACGAGGTCCCCGAAATCGCCTGAGTATTGCGTTGTTCAAGCTCGGGACGCCGATACGATTCTGTCCCTCCCAGCCCGCGTCCCGGTCGCGGTGCCGCCCGCCTCGGCATGCCGACCGCTTGCCGAGGCCAGCTTGAGCGTCCTGACAGATTCTTGGAAGTCCTTCCTGCAATTTATTGATTTTGAACCACAGAGTCCCATGATGATCCATGTTCGATCGGCTCTGGGCTGCCTGCTGCTGCTTGGCCTCTTCGCGGCGCCGGCAGCCGGAAACGAGTCTGCGAAGCAGAACGCCGAAGCCTCGGTCTCGTTTGCCCGTCAGATTCGGCCGTTGCTTTCGGACAAGTGTTTTGCCTGTCACGGTCCCGACGAACGGACGCGCGAGGCGGGCCTTCGACTTGACGTTCGCGATGATGCAATTGGTAGCGGCATTCTCGCTCCGGGATCCCCCGATGACTCCGAATTGTTGCGTCGCATCTCGTTGGCGAACGACGACGACGAGAAGATGCCGCCGCCGTCGTTCCACAAGGAGCTGACCGAGACGGAGATCCAATTGATCCGCAACTGGATTGAACAGGGCGCGCCGTATCAGCAGCACTGGGCTTATCGACCGCTCGAGCGACCGCCCATCTCGGAGGTGACACAAGGCGACGGCGCGAGTGAGTACCCCATCGACGCCTTCATCCTGGATCGATTGGCCGAAGCGGATCTGCGTTTCGCGTCACGTGCTGACCGTATCACCTTGATCCGCCGGCTTTATCTCGATTTGCTTGGTGTTCCCCCGTCTCCGCAAGAGTCCCAGGAGTTTCTTGATGACGCGTCTTCCGAAGCGATGAATGGGGCTGTGGACAAACTGTTGCGAGACCCCCGCTTCGGCGAGCGTCTGGCCGTTTACTGGCTCGACCTTGTCCGCTACGCCGACACGATCGGTTACCACAGTGACAATTACATGGAAGTCTCCGCCTACCGCGATTACGTGATTCGATCGTTCAATGAAAACAAACCGTTTGACCAATTCACGATCGAACAACTAGCCGGTGACCTGTTGCCGGACCCGAGCCAGGAACAACTCGTCGCCTCAGGCTACAACCGGCTTCTGCAGACGACCGAAGAGGGTGGCGCCCAGGCCAAAGAATATGTTACCATCTACGCCGCCGATCGAGTGCGAAACCTTTCGGGAGTGTGGATGGGACAAACGGTCGGCTGCGCTCAGTGCCACGATCACAAGTACGATCCGTTCACGATGAAGGATTTCTATTCGCTGGCTGCTTTTTTTGCAGACATCGACGAGCGTGCGGTCGGTACACGGCAGCCCAACTTCACGCTGGTCACGCCCCAACAACAACGCGAACTCGATGCGCTGAACGACAAGGTCGCGAAGTTGCGAATTGATCGTCGACTGCAACGTGATCATCGACTTGCCAAAGCCGTTCGCGAAGGCCAATCGGCTTGGGAGCGTGCCACGTCGCAGGTGCTTCAGTCCCCCTCCTCGCTGTGGCAGACGGTCGAACCAACCGCGGTCGAAGCCAGCGCGGGAATGGAGCTGCAACCTCGCGACGACGGATCGCTGGTCAGCACGGGCAAGAATCCTGAAGTCGGGTCGTATTCCATCTCACTGCAAAGCGAGAATCCGATCGAAGCGATCCGCTTGGAAGTGCTTCCGGACGCAAGTTTTCCCAACAAGACGGGCTTCTCGAGAGGCAACGGAAACTTCATCCTCACCGAATTCAAAGTCTTTTTCGATGACCAACCGATCGCCGTTGCCGAAGCGATGGCTGATTACGAGCAGAAATCCTGGCCCGTCGACGATGCCATCGACAACAATAACGAGACCGGTTGGGCCATCGACGGTCACCAACGATCGGCCGATCGTCGCGTGGCGGTTTTCCGCCTCGATAGTGAGTCGACTCAAAACGTCCAAGCGTCGCCCAAAGGCAAAGGTATGTGGCGCGTTGAGTTGCATCACGATTCCACGAAGCACCCTCGGCATCTGAT
>JARFQX010000145.1 GCA_029287555.1 Rubripirellula sp.
CCAATATCCCGCCTCCGGAATCTCTGAGCGAAACGCTCCGTCGGCTGGCCGGCTATTTGAATTTCTCGTCCGGCAACAGCGACCCCGCTACGCTCGCAGCCTGGAATGATGTCTACGGCGCTGCGGTGATGGGCGACCCGATGTCGGGGCCTCCCGCTTGGCTGGTGGTCAAGGATTGGATTTGCGCTTCCCTGGACGAACTGCGCGATGAGCAAGAAGCGTTTCAGGATTGCCGACAAGCCACGCGCATGATCCAGCTGCTGTGGAGCGAGTTGCTACCGGCCTATCTCGATTTTCATCGCGACCTGCTGTTCCACCAGGAGCCGGAGCAACTCTTCAATGGGTTCTTCATGGCTCGGGCTGCCGACGCATTGCTCGCCGGAGGTCTCGAGGGTGACGACGCCGCGGTGGTCCAGGGGACGATCGATCGCCTCGACGACTTTGTCGGCTACCGACCGGTGGCGATGCTCGAGAATCGGCATTGCCAGCCTTACCGCCACGAGTTCGTTCGCCCGGTGCCGCTTTACGTGCGGGGCGCTGGAGTCTCGGCGGGTCCGTACCAGGAATTGATCTCGCTCGCGATCGAGGCACTCAAGCAAACCGATCCGTCCATCCTTCAAGCGGCCTCGTTCGATCCGGAGCGATTGGCCGAGTTGGCCATGGACCCGCGCGCGTATGACTTTGATCATCCCGTCAATCGGCGGCCCAACTACCACTTTGGTGGCTGGGACGAGCGATCGGTTAACGCGGATGGTTACTACGAACGATTCATCGTCCGCCAAGTCACCATGGACGCGCTGCTGAGTCGCCTGCGCGATGAGCCGGATCTTGATCCGCACGAACACTTGGTCGAAGCCGCCTCGGTCCTGGCCGGCACGATGTTGATGGCGTCGGGGATCAGCGGCTGGGGCCCCGGCTGGCACCAGAGCGACATCACGCTCGGCTCGCTGATGAAGCCGATTGCGCTCTATCGGGATGCCTATTACGAAGATCGCCTGGCACGAATCGGTGGCGATCACGGTGAGCGGTTGGCCCAGGAGGAGGAGCGACGGAGACAGCCCTTCGGCGCCGCTCGACAGCACCTCAACGCGGCTTTGGCCGAGCGTCGCGCGGCGCAACTACAGCACGTTCAATTGGCTCGGCTCTACGCGAGGATGGGTTATCCGGACGCCGCCAAGCGACAAACCGACACGGTCTCAGCCGCCTCGGCGCGAATGATGTGCCGGATCGATTGCCTGATGACCCTTGGTCTGCGTTCGATTCGAGCGGGTGACCTGCAAGCGGCCAGGGAAGTCCCGGCGATCGCATTCGATTTGCTGCAACGGGCGATCGAATGCGGTGCTTTGATCGACCCCTGGGACCTCCTCGGCTCTGGTGGCAACTTTAGCCTTTATCCGGGCCCGGAAAGTGCGGTCCACGATTCTCGCGTCGAAGACATGCTCTACCTGATCGAACAACTGTTCGGTTACACGGCACGGGTTTGGAGCGAAGCAGCCGCTCGGAACGACCAAGAGGTCTACGCCGAAATGGAAGCCCGCTATCGAGAGATGGCCGAGTGGTGGCGAGGATTCGCCGCACACACGGTTGAATCGATCGAGGCGGCCGATCCGCTGGAGTTGTACGATTCGGCCAAACTGGTCGCCCGCGCGCTGCGACTATGGCATCAGGGCGGTGCGGAAGCGGGCAATGTCGCTTTCTGGGCTCCTCACGCCGACCTTTTTGATTCGCCCCGCGCTTACTCGTTGGTCATTTCCGCGTTGCTCGAACGCGAGGATTTCGTTCCGGCAATGGCGCTGCTGGTCCACTGGTTGGGAAACGCGGATCGAGTCGGTCTGCGCCTCGGAAACAACTCCCTTCCCAGGCTGTCGGAACGCTGGCTGCTGCGTTTGCGCAGTTCGACCGAATCCGGACCACCGAAGTACGGCGAGCCGTCAATCGACCAGGTCCGACCGCTCGACACGCGCGACGTCTGGCCCATGGCACGCCGACTCTTTGATTACTTCGAAGCCAACGCGGAGGAGTTCTGGTCGGCGCCGCAATTTAGCCTCGGTCAATCGAAAGACCGGCCCCGTGACTGGGACCGCGAATTAACCGAAATGGAAGATTCGGAAGACTTGTTCAAGGCCGCCTACGAAGGCGTGACGTATCACGACACGACCGACGATGGCCACGAGGGAAGTGTTTACGAGCCGGGCGAGGATGCCGGTCAAGACGAGTTGGAATTCGAATCAAAGCGGTTGATCGAACACCTCAACTTCATGCAATCCCTGGCACGCATGTGGGCCGTTGCCGCCGACGTCGCGGTTGCCGACCGCAACGCCGATGACTTGGCCGATCGAAGAGAGTCCCTGGTGGCGTGGTCCCAACGGGCCAGGGAGAACCGAATCGGGCTGCTCGAACTGCTGGACTCGGTGCGTGAATATTCGATCGCCCCGGCCGGAAGCGACAAGGAATCCATGCGCAGCTACGATCGCCGACGGGTCTTGCGCGACTCGTTGATGGAACGAATCATTGGCACCGCCGTTGAGATGTCCGACTCGCGACGCCTGATTAACGGCGCACTGCTCGCGCTATCCGAAGACGCGTCCGATGCGCTGGGGGACGAGGAGTTGGCCGAGGACGATTGCCAGGCGGTGCGGATGTTCGGCGCCTTGATCGCGAGTGACATCGAGCGGGTGCGTGAGTTGTTCCCGAAGTTCCTCGAGGCGCTGCGCGACAAGAACTTGCTCTACATTCCGCTCTCGCGTGGTGGCGATCCGGTCAAGATCTACTTGGCCCGGCTGCGTCAACGGGTCCTCCGTCATCTGATGCACTGGTTGCCGCGCCGTGGACTCATCTCGGAAACGTGCCGGTTGATCGAGACGGCTCGAGAAATGGAACAGAGCAATCAAATCGGAGTCGGTGCGGTCACCGAATTCGATAGTTTGTTCCGCGCGGGTTTTCGCTCACTCGTTGCTTCCCTCGTCGAATCGACCCGACACGCGTCGTGCGGTCGAGAGCGCGACGAAAAGGAAGTGGCTGAAACGTTGATCCCGCTGCTCGAGCGATTGACCGAGACCATGCTCGGAAGCTGGTTGGCACATAGCCAGACGCTGCGATTGTCTCCTTTGGAAATGGTGACCGATCCAAAGAAGTGGGAACGACTGGTGCAATTCGTCAAGGCTTACGGCGATCCCATCTTTACCCAAATGTTCCTGCAACTCGGGAACGTCCGAGCGATCCTGCATCAAGGTGTCGCTGCGTGGCTGCAGCGGGCGATGGAGCAAGGCGAAGACTACTTGCTTGAAACGCGTTTGTTCGAAGACCTGGAGAGTGGCGCACTGCAGGTTGGCGAAGCGGAAAAGTGGATGACGCTCGTTTACGAAGCCTTGATCGATCACCACGCCGAGTACCTCGACTACAACAGCACTACCACGCAGAGTGATCGCGGCGACATGGTTTACATGTTCCTCGATTTCTTGCGGCTGAGAGTTCGCTACGAGCGGATCGCCTGGAACCTCAAGCCGGTCATGTGGGCGCACGAGGTGCTCGTCCGCAGCGGTTTGGATCAAGCGGCGATGATGTGGCGCCGCAGCCTGAGCGAACGAATCGGAGCCGAAGCCGATGTCTACGTCAAGCGGCTGCGACAATTGCAAACGAACTACGCCATGCGAATGCCAACGGTCGCCGATCGCATCCTGGAACGTTTCGTTCAACCGATGACGATCGATCGGATGCGAGCGTTGATCGGGCCCGCCATGCGTGACGCCGAAGCAAATCACGAGAGCCATGCGTTCGAATTGCTGGAACAGGAAGCCGAGTTGTTAACGCGACAACCGACCGGTGTGGGGCTTGATGTCCCCGCCTGGCTCGACGCGTTGGAAGAAGAGGTCGAAGAGCTAGCAAAACGCCGCACCAGCAGTGAGATCGATCCGCAGTCTTTGATGACCATCGCGATTGTCCCTCTATCGGTAGAGGATCTGAGCGAGCAACTTGCCCGGGCACGCCGCCAGGGGCGCCGCCTTCCACACATGAAATAGCAACGTGATTGCGGGGGCGATTATGAAACGGTCTTTGTGACGTGTTCTTGGCGAAGTGATCTTTGTGAAGTTCGCCGCGGCCGATATTTTGTTGCGGAAAGGTTTACAAGGTTCGACGCGGAAAACATACTGCCGCCACTTCACATCACGACGTTCACTTTTGACGAGCCGAAACAAGGATGAACACGGTTTCCATCAACCAACTTTCGACTCTGCGGTGGAGTTTCGAGGAAGATGCCCAAGCGTATCGCTCGCGCGGTTTCAACGGCATCGGAATCTACCGACCCAAACTCGAAGACTTTGGGATCGACCGAGCCGTCGAATTGCTCGCCGAGTTTGAGTTATCGGTGACCTCGCTGTCGTGGGTCGGCGGCTTCACCGGCAGCGACGGTCGCGCTTTCGAAGAAGCCGTTCAGGACGCCGTGTTCGCCGTTCGCGATGCCGCCAACTTGCAAGCAGAAACGCTTGTCGTTCTTGCGGGAGGCCGCAATAATCACATTCGCAACCATGCTCGGCGCACCCTTTGTGATGCTTTGACCGAAATTGCGGCGGTCGCGGAGGACTTTGGCGTGCGATTGTCGATCGAGCCCATTCATCCGGGTTGCGGGGACGAGTGGTCGTTTGTCAATGACCTGCGTTCCACCCTCGACATCATCGAAACGGTCTCGAGTCCTCAGATTGGCCTGGCGCTTGACACCTATCATCTGGGCATGGATGAGGAGGTCGTGCGTTGGCTGCCCGAGGTCATCCCGTTTTTGCATCTGGTGCAACTCGGGGACGCCCGACATTCGCCACTCGGCGAAATGAATCGTTGCTTGCTTGGCGAAGGATCGGTGCCGCTGCAAAGTATTCTCGAGACGCTCGCCGAGCACGATTATCGTGGGCCGCTCGAAGTGGAATTGATTGGCGAGGATGTCGAGACCATCTCTTACGAGGAATTGCTCGATCACACGCGACGCTTCATCGACCGAACAACGGGCCCGGTTGGCAAGAGTTGAGTCGAAAGGAGTGAACGGGGATCACTGTCGGACCGGGCAACGGTGTCTACAAGCGTCAAGTCGCCCTTGACCCGGGGCAACACCGTAGCGGATTCTTGATGTCACGCACGATCCTTCACGATTCGTTCTCTTTGGGAGGCCTAGGCGCCCGCAATGGGACCCGTTGATCCTCGGGCAACAGTGTGCGATTGATCCGTTCCGGATCTTGCTGGCTCCAAGTCTCTCGTAGCTTTGGCGACCAGACTTGTCGAAGGACGCCGTCGTCGTGCCACGTGCACTCGTACCGGTTCGGGTTCCAGTGTCGCGACGGAATTTGGCTGGGATGCTTAACCAACCGCCAGGCCCGCACGTGAAAACGACGGTGCAACGGTGACCAATCATAGAAGATTACCTGCTGAAACACCTCGCGGCCATCTTCGTCGACGAAGTGATTCAGCTCAATCAAATCGACTCGCTGCTTGATCGCGGCACCAGCGTTACGATTCGACCCCGGCGTGACCGCCACCAGCAGTACGGCTAACCATGGTGCCATGCTCGACTCCCTCCGGGTTGCGAATTTCTGATGGCCCGACTGAGGGCTCGCCGGGCGACGAAGCCTATCGAGCGATTTGGTGATAACAAATCGACGGGAATCGGCGGAAGACCAATCGTCGGATCTCTTCCACTATTTCACCTCCCCGTCGCCGACGCCAACGGGCTGTCTCTTATACACATCT
>JARFQX010000176.1 GCA_029287555.1 Rubripirellula sp.
AAAACCCGTTGCGACTCAGTGTTGCATGATGAATTCGTTACTGTTCAGGATTGCCCACCACATGTCCTGAAGCATTTCCTTTTCGTCCCCGCCACGCGCGAGCAACAGCGCCGATGCCGCCTTCTTTTCATTTAAAGTCGGACGGCGGGCGAGACCAGCAATGAACAGTTCGTTCAACCGATCCAGTGGTTTGCGACCTCGACTTGCGATCCCATCAATGAAGCTTCCCTTGGCGGTACTGGTCGCCTTCTTGGTCAGTTCACCGTTGAACAACATCAACGCTTGAGGAATCGACCCGTTAAACGTGGTTGCCTCATCGCCTTCATCGGTTCCGAAAGCGACGACAAACTGCTGCAACCAGCGACGGCGCTGCTGTTCCTGCTCCTCGTACGAACCACTCGAGGTGGCCTCGGTCGCCGTCAACATCGACTGGTACAGTTGCTCTGCGCTGATCTGCCGAAGGTAGAACCGCGAGAATTTCGGCATCTCGCCAATCGACGGATCATCGATTTCATTGTTCGATCCCAGGACCGGCGACAAGCCGTACGGACGGCTCAGGGTGACCCAGGTAATCAGCTGTTTTAAATCGTAGCTACTCGATCGAAACTCGTTTGCCAGTGTCTCGAGCAACTCGGGATGTGAGGCTGGATTGTGGGGCCCCAGATCGTCCACCGGTTTGGTAAATCCGTGTCCCAGAAAAATCGACCACATGCGATTGACGATCATCTTGTCGAGATACTCGCTCTGCAAGATCAGGCGACCCAGCTCGTCGCGGCGATTGACGTCGCTTACCAATCCGCTTTTGGGTACCTCGGTTCCGTCGGTGAAGACGGGGTAGGCAACGCGGGTCAAGCCATTGCGCAATTCGTAAAAGATCAGCGCGTCCTCGACGTCATTGGCCTCACCGCCAAAATCTTGATTCACCAGTTCGGCGTGATCGATGTCGCCCGTGCCGTCGACGAAGCGGCGCAGCGAGCGAGTTTGGCGGAAGAACGAATTGAACTCCCAAAACATCTGCTGCTTCCACTGGTTGAACGGGTGGTTGTGACACTGCGTACACTGCACCTGCTGTCCCAGAAAGATTCGAGACGTGCTGCTGGTCGCCAGCACTCCCTTGTCCTCGTTCACCTTGTCGATCAGGAAGTTGACGGCGCCATTGAAATTCGCGGTGCCCGGCTTGGTCGATCCCGTCGCCGTCACCAATTCAAACACCATCGTGTTGTAAGGCTTATTGCTGGCGAACGAATCGCGCAGGTATTTCTGCATCCCTTCGCGTGAAATCATCGAGCGACGATCGTTGCCGCCACCACGACCGATCAACAGGTTGCTCCAGATCGTCGCCCAGTGACCGGCGTACTCCTCGGTATACCGATCATCGTAAAGCAGCCGTTCGACTAACTCGGCCCGCCGAGTCCGACTCGACGCCGACATGAACTCCTGCAACTCCTCGACTTTCGGGATGCGGCCGATGATGTCCAAAAAAGCTCGGCGGCACCAAGTCGCGTCGTCCACCTCCGGAGCCGGCTTGATCTCGTAGCTCGCCCAGCCTTCTTCGATCATCGAATTGATCGTCGCCACCTGGGCTGGAACCGGCGAACCGGCGGCCAAGACGCTGACGGGTATCAGCAGAACGAGCGCGACCAAGGAAAATCGACTCATTTCGACTAGTTCCTTCGGGGGAAGAGAAGAGGCTTCATGGGCATCTGAGTTGAAAACGAGCGGTCTAAGGCGGATGTACCCACCATTGTAAGCCCGCAGGGATTGTATTCGAGCGATTTCCGCACCGGAAAGACCGTTCATGGGGTCTCCCGCCAAACCTAAAACCCTACGCGCAATGCGAGAACCCACTCCGCAGCGGGGAACAAGAAGAGGATCAACGACGCCCTCGCCCGGCTGCCTGACACTGCTAAGCCGTCGGCAGAAAGCAAGGGAATCTCACGCAGGGGCGCGAGAGACGGGGAGTCGCAAAGAAGGGGGAGTCGCAAAGAAGATCGGCCCGCCAACGCTTTACTTCTTCCCCGCGTCTCAGCGACTCTCGCGTCTCGGCGTATTCCTTCCGGAATCACGCTACACAACGGAAGGTGTCGGGGACTTCGAAGTAGGCCGAATCAAGCGAAGCGCCGATCGGGCACCGAACAACGATTTGACGCCGAGCAAGAACCTTTGCCGGATCGGCGTCGCTGCGCTCCTTGATGCCGGCCTACACGTTGAAATGCCAGCATCTCCCGCTAACGGAATTTACGGACACCCTCACATAATCATGCATTGCAGTCGCTTCTGTCGCCTAGGGAACGACCGACTCGATCAACTCCCAACGGGCACAGTCGGTCTCGGCGTTCCAGAGGTCGATCAGTTCCTTGCCACTCAGCACGCTTTCCACGATCCAGGCCATGGGATCGGGGATCACGATTGCGATGACCTCGTTTCCGCTCTTGCGAAGCACCTTCCTAACCGCCTTGATCACGCGTGCCTTGGCATCGCGGATCGATTCGCCTCCCGGCGGGCAGATGTCGCTCGGGCAATCCTGGCCCTGGCGATAAACGCGTGGCAGATTGCGACGGACTTCATCAATCAGCTTGCCGTGCCACAACCCATGGTCGATGTTTCGGAAGCCTTCGACCACCTTGATGCGCACGTCGCCGCGGTTGCGAGCCAATTGATGGGCAGTCTCTCGGGCCGACTCCGAAGGGGCGGTGAAGATCGTACGCACATGAAAGTGGCCGAGTTGCTCGGTCAACAAGTCGACCTGCTGCCGACCGCGCTCACTCATCGGCATGTCGAGCGAGCCCTTGATTCGGCCCTGGTCATCAAGATCGGTTGCACCGGGCCGAATCAGCAGGACTCGACCCGTGCGGATAGAACGACGAATCATGAGCGCGGGGCCTCTTGTTGTTCACCGCTGCGCGACGTCATCGCTTCGCTCAGCGCGCCGATTGCCCGGCCGTAGTCATCCTGGCGAAAGATTGCTGAGCCGACCACGAACAAATCACACCCGGCTTGCCGAGCAGGCTCGATCGTCGATGTATCAATTCCGCCGTCGATCTCCAGCAACAAATCCGGATATTGCTCCCGGATCGCTCGCAACTTCTCGAGTGCGATTGGATTGAACTCTTGTCCCCCGAAGCCTGCCTCGACGCTCATGACCAGCGCCATGTCGACCATCGGCAGGCAGCGAGCCAAAGTGCTCAGCGGGGTCTCGGGGTTGAGCGCCACACCAACACCAACTCCAAGCTCTCGGATGCGCTGCGCCGTCTCGGCCGCTTCCTCCGGGTGCACCGCCTCGATGTGAAACGTCAGTAGGTCGGCACCGGCATCGGCCATTGGCTTGGCGTACTCAAGCGGATCGCTGATCATCAAATGTACGTCCAGCGGCAGATCGGTGTGCCGTCGCAATCCTTCGACAATTGGCATGCCATAGGTCAGGTTGGGAACGAAGTGTCCGTCCATCACGTCGAGATGCAGTACTTCGATTTGAGCGTCGACCAACCTTGCCACCTCGGACTTCAAGTCTCCGAAGTCACACAGCAGTAGGCTGGGCAGGATCGCTGGGACGGCGTTTCGTATCGCTTCGAGCGAATGGTTCGCCATGCAAAAATGTCTCTGGGAGTCATCATGGCCCGCGCGTCGATCGTTGCCTACGAAGCGCGGAGGGAAATCGGGAAACCAGATTGGTCGCCGCCCGCCGCAGTTGTCAATTCCCGCAAGACCCCACCTTCACCACCACAACAGGGGGATCGCATCAGCAGCGTTGGTCGGAAACCGGGATTTCAGCATCCTGGACATGCCGACAAGGGTCCGGAATCATCCGCAAAAAACTCTGAATTCGCCTCGATTGGGGATGGCGGCGGTTGAAGGAGATGCTCGGCCACCGTTTTTTGGTCGCTTTGGGCGGTTCGCCATGGGGTGCTCAAAAACTCGTCTTGCGCCGCGACCGCCTGGATCGATAGACTGCGATGCAAGGTCCGTTGGTGGCGGGCCAGCAGGGGGCAACTAGCGAGGAGGCGGACGGCTACGGAGAAGGCCTCTTATCCCCAACGGCGGCAAGGATGTGACCGTGACGACTGATGATTTCTTGCTTGACCAGGTTGAGCGCGACCAGGATGAACAGACGCATCGCCGCCGACTCCAGCAGTCTCGTCGACGACGTGTGTATGTGTTGGGGACCTTGTCGATCCTGGCATTGCTGCTGGTCGGAGCCCCCAGTCTTCTGAGCCACTCTTCGGTTGGTCGTTCACTGCTGGTGCAAGCGCTTGCGCGCTACGAACTCGACTCGAGCGTCGAATCGATGCGTTTGGGCTGGGTCACGCCACTGCAAGTTCAAGGGTTGCAACTTCGCGGCGCAACGGGCAGCGAGGTGACGATCGATTACCTGAGCGCCGACGTGACGCTCCTCGATCTCATTCGCTCGAGAACCAGCGAGCTGGGAGAGGTCTCCGTGCGGGGCGTCGCCGTCCGCTGCGCGGTCGATGACGGTCGCTGCAACTTGGAGGACGACTTGCAGGTCTTTCTCGAACCGAGTGATTCGCCGAGTTCGCTGTCCGCTCAAATCCAGCTTCAAGACATCGCGGTCTCGGTCACGGACTTGGTTTCGGGTGGCAATTGGCGGCTTTCGCAATCGAGTGCCGACGCGATCGTTTCCCCGCAGAAGACCGAAGCGAACTTTTCCGGGGTGCTGACCGAACCGGGGGGCGGCGGCGGCTCGTT
Organism: Rubripirellula sp.; assembly: GCA_029287555.1. Lineage (GTDB taxonomy): Bacteria > Planctomycetota > Planctomycetia > Pirellulales > Pirellulaceae > Rubripirellula. The sequence continues at coordinate 4,705 of JARFQX010000176.1, forward strand.
GCAAGGCGCCGTGCTCTATTCACCCCAGCATTCACCGGGCAACTCGCCGCATCCTTCAGGCACGACAGCGCACCAGGCAGGCACGGCATCTCACCGGGTCGACACGGCGGCGTCCGGCCACCAGCCAACTCCGTGGTGTCGACTCGAGATCGTCTGCGAGTCTCTGCCGCTCTCGGCGGCCTCGCTGGTCCGACGGCGAGTCACCGAACTGGCCCCCTACGTTCCCAAGACGATCCACGGCGATGCCACCGGTGGACTCTTGGTGCAGGTGTTCGACGACGCCACGGTCGACGTGTCTCTTGATAACCTTCGCATCCGCAACCTGACGGCCGCCGACGAAGGCTCACGTGTCTGGAGCAACGGATTGGCGACGCTTAGCGGATCTTTGGTGCTGCGAGAGCAACGCGTGATTGGGCGAAAACTGCACGCGGCCACCGACTTCGCTTCGGCAACAGTAGATGGAGCCTTCTCGCGAACATTCTCACTGGTGGGAGCCAACGACAACCCGCTCTGCTGGCTCGACGCGATCGATGGGACGGCGACCGCCGAGCTGGATCTCGCCGCGTTCGATCGTTCGCTGCCCGGCGTGCTGCCGCTGCGCGAGGATGCTGTGATTCTTTCGGGGCGAGTGGTGGCAACGGTCGATTCATCGCCGATTGGCGAAACCCGTCGCAGCCAACTGAGGATCGAAACCGACGCCCTGCATGCGCGTTCACGGGGACAGGCGGTCGCGATTGATCCAATGAAACTCTCGGCCAGTGTGCTGAATGAGCGGGGCAGGCTGCAAGCGGAACACTTCGAGTGGAAAAGCGCCTTTGGATCGGCGGTCGGACATGGTGACATGCGATCCGGAGTCGCCGACTTCGACGTCGACTTTGGACGGCTCACCGCCATGCTCCGACCCATCTTGCAGGTCTCCGAAACCACGTTGGCCGGAGCTGCCGATGGCAACGTCCAGTGGAACGCCTCGGCCGATTCGGTATGGAAGTTGTCGGGATCCGCCGACGCCAACAACTTGCTCGTCACGTTTCCAAGCGGTCAGGCGCTACGTCGCGAGTCGCTGCGTGGAAGCGTTGAAGCGGAGGGACGATGGGGCGATCAATCGCTCGAGGAACTGTCCAGCGTCAACGTTTCGCTGGTCAGCAACGGGCTTGATTTGAAGGCAGACCTGGTACAACCGGTGAGGCAGCCGAGTGCGGACAAGGGCCTTCCCGTGCGACTCCGCGCAACCGGGCGTCTGGAAACGTTAAGCGAAACGCTCGGACCGTGGCTGCCAAGTAACTTGTCGGGTCTCTCCGGAGGATTCCAGTTTCATGCTGTCTCGGAGATCGCCAGGAACCACTCCCGTCTGCGTAGCGCCAAGCTCGACCTGAATGAACCCTCGCTGCATTACGCGGGGCGTTATTACTCCCAGTCGACGATCGAAGCGGAGTTCCAAGGCAACTACCTGTGGCCCAACCAGGAATTGGAAGCGAACGACTTCACCGTTTCCGGAAACGCGTTCTCGATGCGCCTTGCCGGCAAGGCAACGCCGCAGACGATCGACCTGGACATCCGATGGCGTGCACTGCTCGATCGGTTGCAAGGTAGCGTCCGTCGGCCGATCGCCCTACCAACGACGCCATCGCCGATTCGCCAAGTCGGCTATCGATCGGATTCGGCCGTTGCTCGTGAACCGTGGTCGTTGAGGGGTCAGTGCGAGGGCAGCCTTCAGCTGAAACGAGAACAGGGCGTCGTCAACTGCGAGCTCGATGCGACCGCCCACGATCTGGCAATGGTGGAACCGATCCAAGCAACGGCACGTTACCAACTCGTCGGTCCGGTCCTACCGAGCCCCAGCTCGCTAAATGCTGGCTCCCTAAATGCTGGCTCCCTAAATGCTGGCTCCCTGAATGCTGGCTCCCTAAATGCTGGCTCCGTAACGGATGGGTCCGGGCCTGCTCATGGTTCCCGTTCGAACGGCCACGTCGTGTGGTCCGAGCCGAATCTGAAAGTCACCGGCGCGGCGCAATTCGACCCGAATGCTTCCACATGGACGACTGATGGGATGCAAGTCGCCGGCGACTGGTTTGCCGCGACGCTCAAGGGACGAGTCGAACGGAGGTCGGATGGAGACGAGATCCTACTGGAGGGTCCTGCCCGATTAAAAATGAACGAGGTGGCTGCGAGGCTGACGCAGCTGCTGGGCATGTCGATCCGAGCCGAGGGCATCCACGAAACACCGATGCTGATTCGGGTCAGCCACTCGCAGGTGCGAGCGACCGAGCTCTCGGTCAAAGGCAATTTAGGCTGGGAATCGGCGGAGGTGGCCGGCATGCAGTTCGGCCCTGCCACGATCCCCGTTCGGCTCGGAGAATCGACTTTGGAGATTGCACCGAGTCGGATTCCGGTGGGTCAAGGCTACTTGAACCTGGCCGGTCAAGTGCATCACCATCCCGGCCCCGTTTGGGTCCAGCTCGAGCGGGGCGTGGTGGCTGAATCGGTCCGGCTGACGCCCGAGATGACCAATCGCTGGCTGAAGTATCTGGCACCACTGGCGGCGGAGACAACGCAGATCGATGGGATGCTTGGCGCCGAGATCGACGAGGGGGTGATTGTGCTCGAACAACCCGAGCAAAGCCGCGTCACCGGCCGGCTGAATATCGGCAGCGTCGAACTCAATGCCGGCCCGCTCGCTGACCAGGTTCTCTTCGGCGTCAAACAGCTGGAATCGATCGGCAGCGGACTGATGGGTCCACCACCAACCGCAAGCCCGGGCAAGACGTTGATTCGCATGCCCGCGCAGGTCGTCGACTTCACGGTCAACCAGGGAGTGGTCAGCCACGAGCGATTATTCTTTGAGATTGATCGCGCCCAAGTGGTGACCAGCGGCCGGGTGAGCTTCGACGGCCG
>JARFQX010000926.1 GCA_029287555.1 Rubripirellula sp.
ACCGCGATCACCGCGGCGGGACTGGTCCAACTTTCGTACTGGGCGGCCAGCACGAGAAAGACCGCCAGCACGGCCAAGAAGAAGATCTTCGCCTGGCCGCCTCCGGCGAGCTTCTCCTGGTACGACATGCCCGTCCAATCGTGGTCGAATCCCGGGGGCAAGCGATCATCGGCCATCTGCTCCATGATTTTCAACGCTTGTCCCGAGCTGGTGCCCGGGGCAGCCGAACCGTTGATCGAAGCACTCGGATAAAGGTTGTATCGCTGAACCACCGACGGTCCAAACTTATCTCGGACGGCCACCAAGGAACTGATCGGGACCATGCGGCCTTGATTATCTCGGACGTCGAGACGTTCAATGTCTTCCGGGCTCGCACGGAATTCTGATTTGGCCTGGACCCGGACCTGGTACGACCGGTTGTTGTAAGTGAAGTCATTGACATAGGCCGATCCGAGGTAGGCCTGCAACGTGCCAAAAACGTTTCCCAGCGGAACCCCCATCGTCTTGGCCTTCGTCCGATTCACTTCCGCAAACAGCTGCGGCGCATTGGCTCGAAAAGTTGTATTGAGCGAGGTCAGACGGGACTGGGCGTTTCCGGAAGCAACCAGGTCTTGGGCCGTATCCTGCAGCTGGGTGTAACCGGCTCCGCCCTTATCGAGCACTTCCATTTGAAATCCACCCGCAGCCCCCAGACCATCGATGGGCGGCGGGGCAAAGGCAAAAACGATCCCCTCTTGGACCTTCGAAAATCGCTCCGTGAGTTGCGCCCGGATCCCATCGACGCTCATTTCCGGCGCACCTCGCTGGTCCCAGGGGTCGAGAATGATGATCGAGAAACCAAGGTTCGAACCCGCATAGCCACCTAGCAGCGAGTAACCCGCAATCGATAACTGGTCCGCGACCCCGGAAATCTCCTTGTAGCTTTCGCCAAGCTCATCCAAGACGGCGGTGGTCCGCGCGGTCGATGCGGCATCGGGCAGCTGAACGTTGACAAACAGGTAGCCCTGGTCTTCGTCCGGGACAAACCCAGTCGGCAGCGATTGAAAAAAGAACCCGGTGAGCGCGACGAGTGAAACGTAGACGAGCAGCACCACCAACACCAATCGAACGAACCAGCTAATCACCGTGCCGTACGCGCCGCTGGCTCCATCAAAAGCCGAATTGAATAGTCGGAAGCCAATGAAACGGGATTCACTCGGTGCTCGGAGCAAGATTCCGCACAGTGCGGGGCTGAGTGTCAACGCGTTGACCGTGCTGAGCAAGACGGCGGCCGAGATGGTCAGTGCGAACTGCCGAAACAGCTGGCCCGTGATTCCCGGCATGAAGGCGCTGGGGACGAACACGGCCAACAACACCAGCGTGGTGGCGATCACCGGCCCCGTGATTTCGCTCATCGCCTTGACCGCCGCATCTTTGGACGAAAGCCCGTCAGCGAGGTGGCGGGACGTGTTTTCAACGACCACAATCGCATCGTCCACAACGATTCCAATCGCCAACACGATGCCAAACAGGGAAAGCATATTGATCGAGAAACCAATCGCATTCATGACCGCGAAGGTACCGATCAACGAAACCGGAATCGCCAAGACCGGCACGATGGTAGCGCGCCAATCCTGGAGGAAGATGTAGATCACGAGGACGACGAGCCCAATCGCCATGGCCAGCGTCGTGTAAACCTCCGCGATCGACGCTTCGACGAACAGCGTGGTGTCGAATGCGATATCGTATTCCACGCCGTCCGGCCAATCGCTGCTGCTGGCTAGTTCGCGCATCTTCTGGCGTACCAGTTCAGCCGTTTCCAGGGCGTTCGCCCCGGGGAGCTGATAAAGTGCAATCGAAGCGGAGGGAACGCCGTTGAACTTCGAGTCATAGGTGTAGGTCTTGGCACCCAGTTCAACTTCTGCGATCTCACCGAGCCGCAGCGTTCGTGCATCATCCCCCGTACTGACAATGATGTCGCGAAACTCTTGTTCGGTTACCAGGCGACCCTTCGTGCTGACGGTGAACTCGAAGGCGGTTCCCTCGGGCGCGGGCGGAGCACCGATTTGTCCCGCGGCAACCTGAATGTTCTGCTCGCGAATCACTTGCAAGACATCCTCGGTGGTCAGACCCCGAAGTTTCAATTTCCGTGGGTCAAGCCAGATTCGCATGCTGTAATCGCCGGCACCGAACACGGTCACGTCTCCTACACCGGCGATCCGACTGAGTTCGTCTTTGACCGTCAAACCATAATTGCTGAGAAACAACGGCGTGATCGAGTCCTTGGTTGCCGTCAGCGCCACGAACTGGAGAATCTGTGTCGATCGCTTCTTGGTGATCAGTCCCTGGGCGCGCACTTCCTGGGGCAATTGCGGCTCGGCAATGGAAACACGGTTCTGGACCAACACCGAAGCGATGTCCATGTCAGTGCCCAGATCAAACGTGACCGTCAAGTTGTAGGTCCCATCGTTGGCTGATTTCGACGACATGTAGAGCATGCCCTCGACCCCATTGACCTGTTGCTCGATCGGGGTGGCAACGGTTTCGGCGATAGTCGCGGCATCGGCACCCGGATAGGTAGCCTGCACCGTGACAGTGGGCGGAGAAATCTCCGGGAACTTGGCGACCGGAAGCGACCCCTGCGAGACAAGACCCGCGATCACAATCACGATCGAGATGACCGAAGCAAAGATCGGATGATAGATAAAGAAGCGTGACATGCGGTGGCTCGTGATCCTAAGGCTGCGGCGTCTGGTTCGACTCGCCGCTGGATTCTTGCTCGTTCCCGGCAGTGGAATCGTCGCCGCTCGACGGCAGCTCTGACCGATCGGGATCACTCAAGCCACGAATTAGTTTGTTGGCATCGACTTCGTACTTGGCTTCGATAGGAACAACCGTTCCGCCCGGCCGAGTGAACTGCAGCCCCTCGACGAGAACCCGCGTCGAGGCATCAATGCCGCCCAACACGATGGCCCATCCACTCACGGCCTGTCCCAGATTAATGCGGGCACGATCAACCTTGTTCTCCGCGTCGACGGTCAACACGTAGGTGCCCTCTTGGTCGCGGAGCACCGCCCGTTCGGGAATGAGCAACGATTCGATCGTTTCGGCTGCCGGAACTCGCAGCGAGACGAACAGACCTGGCAACAGATCGCCGGTGGAATTGTCGAACCTTGCCCGCAGTCCCAAGGTTCCCGTCTCCGAATCCACGCCCGCCTGATCGACGTCATCAAGCTTGCCCTCGAAGGGATAGCCTTGGTCCTCTTCGCGAGCCATGTAGACGGGGTCTCCGCGCCAGGGGCTTTCATCACTGCCCGCGCGAGAAATGCCAGCCGCCCGTCGCACCGCCATGATTCGCAATACCGCGCGGTCACTAACGCTAAAGTTGGCGAAGATCTCTCGATCGTCGACGATTGTCGCCAGGTGGCTTCCGTTTTCGACGAGGTTGCCAACCTTGAAATTAGTCTTGGTAATTCGGCCATCAATTTCCGCTCGAACTTCGGTGTAATCGAGGTCGTCCTTGGCTTGTTTAAGAGTGGCTTCCGCCCTCGCCTTCTCGGCCTCGGCTGAATTCACGTCTGCCATCGCCGATTCGACCTTTGCCTCGGCGGCTGCGGCATCCGCAACGGCGGCATCGTAATCGGCCTGGGAGCTTGCGTTTTGCTCCTTCAGACGCTTTTCGCGGTCGAGGTCCTGACCAGCCCTGAGCTTCTCTGCCCTCGCAATCTTGACGCTTGCTTCGGCGACCCCGATCGCTGCCTCGGCCGTTTGCACCGCCGCCTCAGCCGATTCGTAGGCAGCCTGGTACTGTTTTTTCTCGATCCTGTACAAAAGGTCTCCCTGCTCGACCCTCGCCCCGGGCTGGAACTCGACCGACTCCAGGAAGCCGCGTACTCGGCTGCGAACTTCTGCTTCGTCGGCTGCTTCGGTCAACCCATTCTCGTCGATGAACGGAGTGATCGGCGCCTGAATCGGCAGGGCGAACGTCACCTCGGGCGGCGGCGGTTCCACGTATTCGTTGCCGGCCTTCCCGCAGCCCAACATGGCTGCGGCACCCATCAACCCAGCCAACATGACGGGGGTGCGCCATCCGAACCACGGGGGCATCGCCGCCTGGCCAGGATCGTTTCGGTTACTCATTGCACGGGTCGCTCCGAGGTAATAGACGTGTGCCGGATCTTGCCAGCCGCCATGGTTCAATCTGGGGAAGGCGTTTGCCTGCCGAAACTCGCGTCGAACGACAAAATGCCTCAAGCCCGATTCTTGGACCTTCCAAGGCGTTGCGACGACCAAGACTTCCGGCCAAAAAGACCTAGCCGGTTCAACAATGTAGGCGAAGCGCTCTGCTGTCAACATGCCGGCAGATCTGGGAGATGATCGGGTCAGGAGATGATCGGGGTCTCACTTTGGCCAGCTCCGCGGCCCCCCAATGCCCGTTGACAGCTCCCAACCGACATCAGCTCCATTAAGCCGCGACGTGGCCGAGCGATTCCGGCCTACCGAAACGCCCAGCCATCATTGCAGCCAGGGGGCGAGTCGATTCAATTCGCTCGAGCACGATCTTCAAGGCGGAGGTAATCGGAGTGGCCAGAAACATCCCGATCACCC
>JARFQX010000276.1 GCA_029287555.1 Rubripirellula sp.
AAGGTTGCGACAAAGAACGCGTGAATATCGAACCGACCGAACAGCAGACCGCCGAGGGCCAATCGACGAGCAAACAGCTCTCGATGCAGGCTACAACCCCGCCGGCCGACGTGCCAGGGTATCGGCTGACCGAGTTTCTCGGTTCCGGCGCGTTTGGGCAGGTCTGGGTTGGCCGCGATCTGAACACCGGTCGAGAGGTGGCGGTCAAGTTCTACCTTCATCGTGGCGGTGTGAATTGGTCGTTGCTCAGCCGAGAAGTCAAGAACCTCGTCCAACTTTCGGCGGACCGCTACGTGGTCCAAGTGCTCGAGGTCGGTTGGGACGCCGAACCGCCGTATTACGTCATGGAGTTGATCTCGGGCGGCTCGTTGGAGGAGTTGTTGCAGACACGCGGCCGCTTGCCGGTCGACGAGGCGGTGGAGATGTTTCGCCGAATCTGCATCGGTCTGAATCGTTGCCACGCCAAAGGGGTGCTGCATTGCGATATCAAGCCGGCCAACATCCTGCTCGATGCCGACAACGAGCCGCGACTGGCCGACTTTGGGCAAAGCCGGCTTTCGGACGACCAGACACCCGCGCTGGGCACCCTGTTTTACATGGCGCCCGAACAGGCGCACCTCAGTGCTGCGCCGGATGCCAGTTGGGATGTTTATGCGGTGGGGGCGATCATGTATCGATTGCTCACCGGTCAGCCTCCCTATCGCGCCGATGATCTGGTGGAGCAACTCGATACGGCCGGTTCGCTGGAGAATCGGCTCGAGCGATATCGAGAAGTGATCCATCACAGCCCGCCGCCGTCGCGTCATTTGCAGCGCGATGATGTCGATCGCATGCTCGGTCGCATCGTTTCCAGGTGTCTGGCTCCCCATCCAGAGGATCGCTACGCCAACGTTCAGCAGATCCTGCAAGACCTCAATCGACGCGATGTCACACGCGCGAAGCGTCCGCTGATGCTGCTGGGCATCGTTGGTCCGCTGTTGGTGTTGCTGGCGACGTGCATCTTTGCGGCCCGCACGATTCGTCAGGCCAGTCATCGAACGGTCGCAGCACTTCGCCAAGAGGCCTTCGGGAGCAACGAGTTGGCGGCGGCCTTCGCCGCCCGGACGCTCGAAAGTGAAATCGAACGGTATTACCAGCTCACTCGAGACGAGGCTTCAAGGCCCGAGTTTGTCCAGCAGTTGCGCGAGACGCTCGAGAGCGACCAGGTTCGCGAGTCGTTGGCGGAGATTGCCGACATGAAGACGCCCCAGGCGACGCATGGCAACACGCGGGCCCGCGATCAATTGATGAACTCGGCTGCCCACATTCAACTCGATCAAATCCTTAGCGAGCGTTTGGCGCTGTACAGCGATGCCGACCGTCGCCGGCGCCGATTGGCATCGATGTTCGTGGTCGATCCTCGGGGGACCATCATTGCGATCGCCTACGACGATCCCGTTACCCGCGACGAGAGTAGCAGTGGGCGAAACTACTGCTACCGAACCTACTTTCACGGTGGCCGTGTGGATCTGCCCAAAGATTCGACCGAGATCGGGTCGATCGATCCCTTGATGACGACGCACATGTCAGCCGCGTTCCCCAGTACGGCCACGCGGTTGTGGAAGGTTGCGATCAGCACACCGATCTTCTTGAGCGATAACCGCGATCGGCCCGATGCACTGTTCGTCGTGACCGTCAATCTGGGTGATTTCGAACTGTTGCAGAGCAAACAGGGCAACAACCAGGTCGCTGTCCTGGTGGAGGCACGTCCCGGACCGACCCAGGGGACGATTCTGCAGCATCCCTTGATGGAGGAAAGAAGGACCGCGGGGGCCAACATGAAGGGAGAATTCTATCGGATCCCTGCGGAGTTAATGGAGCGTTTGTCGGCAGGACGCGACGTCGATTACATCGACCCGGTGGCTGCCGGCGAGGGAGGGGAACGCTTTGCGGGTCATTGGATCGCTGCGATGCAACCGGTTTCACTGCCCAATACCGGATCGCCGGAAGAGGTGCCCGCGAATGATGCGAATCGAGACCAGGTCGATACCACCGATCTGCTGGTTCTGGTTCAGTACCGCCTTAAAAAAGTCATCGCTCCGGTGGCCGGCATGCGTTCGGCGCTGCTGTGGGAAGGCGCCGCATCGGTCGGTTCGATTCTGATGGTCACCCTGACACTTTGGTTTCTCGTTCGCCGAGCCAGCCGTTCCCCTTCCGATCGAAACGAAGAGCCAAATCAACCGTCCGATGAAATCGCCGAAACGATCCCGGTCAGCTAAGACTGATCACGTCCGTCCGGCGGCGCGTCCCTTATTTTCCCAACGCGGTATCAATTGATCACGTTGCGGAGACGTTGGCAGGTAAGCGCGCGCCGACAGGCTTCGGCTCCTTTGCGACGCATGTCCGTCAAACCTTCCTCGCAATAGAAAGCGGAGTGGGGATTGATGATCAGCCGCTCGTGGGCCGGATGCGACGGATCGCGCCACGCGACCAGTAGGGGGTTATCGGGAGAGGGAGGTTCTTCGGCCAGGACATCGATCGCCGCGCCGGCGAGGCGACCACTGGCGATCGCATCGGGGATGGCCGAGGTGTCGACGACGTCGCCCCGGGCGGTATTGACCAGGTAGCTTCCCTTCGGCAACCACTGCAGCGTCTCCGCGTTGATCATCCGTCGTGATTCGTCGTTCAATGGACAGTGCAGGCTGAGGATAAACGAGTCTCGCATCAACTCCTCGAGCGATTCAACTCGGGTCACCCCTTCCGCCTTGTCGTAGCCGTCTTCTTTGAAGGGATCGTAAAACCGCACATCCATTCCCATGGCCAACGCGCGCCGCGCCGTTGCCGTTCCGATCCGTCCCAGACCGACGATGCCGAAGACGCGTCTGCGATGGCGATAAAGGGGCGCCGCGACGTGGTACATCCAGGGATCGGGATGCGCTCGCATCCGCTGGTTGAAGAAATGAATGCCCCGGGTCAGCGCCAGTGCCATGCCGATCGCCGAATCGGCGACTTCTTCCGTTCCGTAGTCGGGGACATTCGCTACCGGAATCCCCAACTCGCGGGCAAGTCGATGGTCCACGTTGTCGAAGCCGACACCGCACCGCACGATCAACTTGCAGTCGTTGAGCCGGCGAATCG
>JARFQX010000280.1 GCA_029287555.1 Rubripirellula sp.
GCGGTGGTGGGGGTGACGGTGGTGCCGGCGGCGGTGGCGGTGGCGGCGGCGGCTCAAGCGATCAGGGTCTTCCGCTGACGGGCTTCGTCAGTTGGACCGGTCTCGACGGCGGCCGCGGCGGAGACGGTGGCGATGGCGGCGATGGCGGCGACGGCGGTCGCGGTGGACGCGGCGGTGACGGCGGGGCCGGCGGCGGCGGCGGCGGCGCCTTCGAGATCATTGCCGCAGGCAGGCTCTCGGTCTCCGCAGACACCAACGGCAACTCCACCTGGACGCGATTCGAAGTGGCCGGCGCCGATGGCTCAGCGCCAGCCAATGACGTGCGCGACGAGGGAAGGAATGAAGGTCGCAACGCAGGGAACACCAACTTGGACCTCGGGCGCAACGCCGGACGCAACGACGGGCGGACCGATGGCGAGCAAGTCGGTTTCGCCATCGGAACCGCCGCTGGCAACGGTGGCTCGGGAGGACAAGGTGGTTACGGTGGCTCGGGCGGCAGCGGAGGCCAGGGTGGTTTTGGCGCCGCCGGCGCCGGAGGCTCAGGTGGGACGGTCAAGCTTGCCGCTTCCATCTTGGATCTTCCCAATGAGGTTCGTTTCGATGCCCGCGGCGGGGCCGGAGCGTCAAGCGTCGCCCAAGACGGACGAGTCCTGCTGGGAAGCAACGCGGCGATCTCATCGGTGACCCTCGAAGCGGGACAGGGCAGCGTCAACACGTTCACCGGGAGCGAATCGCCTGGCCTGATCGCAGGCGTCAATCCTTTCATCGCGGGCCAGCCCGTGACGCCCTACCTTGCGGACTTGCTCGGTGGTGGTGAAGTTTTCGGTTTGCTTGAGAACGTCGATCTGACTCAGCTGCCGCAGATCGATCCCGATACCAATCCCAATGCCCTGGCTGCGGTCCTACGTCTCGATCAGTTCGATATCGATCAAGATCCTTCGACAAGGGACGATTACGAGGGTTACGACATCCTGCTGTGGGTCAATTTGACCGACCGTGTCCTGGCGAAGCCATCACTCGGCGTGGTCCCCGGCGGATCGCAAGGGAGCTTTACTCAGCCACTGCTGGTCGGCGGCACCACGTTTGATGCGTCATTCGGCGGATCGCCGGCAAGCGGACCCAATGGTGCAGCGACGCTTGGTGCGATTCAACCCCATGCGGTGTGGGCAACCTTGATTCCAGAGACCGCGGTGACCATCAACGCTTCGGTCGACAACACGTTCCTCGCCCTCACGGACGTTCCACTGCAAAACGGCGAGCCCGTCTATTTGAACGATGACGGTCTCGGCTTCGGCACGGAGCCGGCGTTGAGCGGTCTGAACGCGATCGATTTCAATCCGGTTTACGATCACCTCTATGGCGTCGGCGCGGAGGGGAACGCGTTGGTGGTCCTGAATCCGGTCGACCGATCCGTGCGTCAAGTTTTCCAAGATGGGTTCGACGGGGTGACGGGGCTCGATGGCGCCTCGACGCTGGCGGTTTCGCCAAACGGTCGCTACGTGGCAGTCGCGAGTGCGACATCGGACCGAATCGCCGTCTTCGAACATGATGCGGCATCCAACAGCCTGCGATTCAAACGGTCCAGCGTTCACGCCTTCGGATCGCAGGCTCCCGTCCTCGAATTCTCCCCCGATAGTCTTCGCCTCTACGGCTCCGTTCCGGGCGGCATCCGAGCGTACGGGGTAAGCCAAACCGGAGGGCTCGTCAACTTGGACGAAGCGGCCATCGGGCCGTTAACGGATCTGGTTTCCAGTCGTGATGGCAATGTCCTCTACGCGGTGGAATCGTCGTCCAACCGGTTGTCCGTGTTCCAACAAGAAACCATCGTTTCCATCGTCGATGTGGACGTACAGATCGATATTGAACACGACCGCAATGAAGACCTGGACGTCTTTCTGATTAGTCCACGCGGCAGGCAGGTTCAGCTGTTTACGGACGTGGGTGGGACCGGAAACGATTTCCGAAACACCATCCTTGATGATGAGGCGACTCGATCGATCACAAGCGGCGTGGCTCCATTCTTTGGAAGTTATCGTCCCGAGTCGCCGTTGTCGGTTCTTGACGGTGAGAGTCCAGACGGATTCTGGAGGCTTCGCGTGACGGACGATCGTGATTCCATTTTTGAGCTCGATGATGGCAGGTTGAATCGTTGGTCGTTGACCATCACCACCTCCGATGGAGCGCGTCGCACCTTCTCGCGATCCGAGTTCCGCCCAATCGGAGGCTTTAGCGCAAGCACCATTGAGTCGATCCTCTCGATTCCTTCGCTGAGTCCGCCGTTCGCAAGGCCGGTCCAGACGATTACCTCCGCCGAAGTCAATGGGTTGAGCGGGGCCTCGGCCATCTCAATCAGCCCCGATGACCGATTCGTTTATGTCGCCGCCACGGGAGAAGATGCGATATCGGTCTTTTCTCGGGATTTGATCACTGACAGACTCGAGCAGGTTCAAGTTGCAAGTAACGGCGCGCAGGACGTTCGTGGATTACTGGCCATCAACGATCTGACCGTGACTGCTGATGGTCGTTACTTGATGGCAAGCAGTGACATGACCGGCTCGATCTCCGTGTTCGAGCGAGACGCCCAAACTGGCACGATTCGATACCTGACTCGCATCCTTGACGGCGTGGCAGGTGTGGACGGCTTAGCAGGCCTGACGCAAATACTCAGCCCGGACTCAACGCAACTCGTTGTTGCCACTCTGGGCAACGGTCAAAGTCCAGGCGGTCTCTATGCGTTCGAGATCGAATCTCAATCACCGCAACCTCTGCGACTGGTAACTCGATTCGAATCGATGGAAATGCTCTCGGTGTCAACGTCCGACAGCAGTGATCGATTGGAGATCCTGACGGCGCCTGGACCGGGCGTGATGACGACCCAGATCAACACCGGCGCTGGTAACGATTCGGTCTTCCTGTTCGACGGCAGCCCCGTGACCCGCGTCGATTTGGGTGCGGGGGATGACAACGCGACACTCGAGACGACGACGATCGGCATCGATCTGCAGGTCGACGGCAAGGCAGGCGAGGATGCGATTCGGCTGAATCGCTCCGGAGAAAATTCGGTCGTCACTCTCCTGGGCGGCGCCGACGAAGATCGATTCCGGGTCGCCGGAAGCCGACTGCCCGCGTCCGCCACGACGACGATCCTGGGGGACGACGGTGTCGACACGTCGATTGACTTGCTGGAATTTGATCCGGCCGGTGGCAACCTCGAACCGCAGCCACCGCTCGCTCAGATCGATGGGAATGTCCAAGTCGTCGACCAGGGCCTTCTGAGCTACCAGACCATCGGCGTTGTTAGCGCCATCACCCCGCCGTTCATTCGCTTCGTAACCGTGCCGGAGTCCGCTCCGGCCGTTCCCGAGTTGACCGAGTTCTACACGATTTCGGAGGGCCAAGGGGTGAGCATGGCCGTGGACGTGACGCTGCCACAGGCGGGTGTCGGTCTGGTCGGCGTGGACTGGGATATCGACGGCGACGGGAACTTCAATGATGCGAGCGGCGAATCGATCTCGTTGAGCTGGGCGCAGCTGAGAGATCTTGGACTTGGCGACGACGGCGTCTATCGGATCGCCGCCCGCGCACTTGATCAGGCCGATCGACAGAGCATCGAATTTGCCACTCTTATCATCGATAACGTTTCACCCGCCGCCCAAGTTTCACCGGCAGGCAACGCCCAGGTTGGGACGCCGTATCAGATCGAGTTCTCGAGCTTCGATCCGGGTTTGGACGACGTCACGAGTTGGCGTGTGGATTGGGGCGATGGAACCGAGGAAGTCTACGGCAGCAACTCGGTTTCAGCCTCACACACTTACGTTGACGCCGGCGTCTTTGAGATTCAGGTTGAGGTGACCGACGATGACGAGGCAAGCGATCTGGTATTGACCACCGTCACTGTCGCACCGGCGACGGCCCAATCGCAGCCGACTTTCACCATTACCGAAGGCCAGGCACTTCAACTCGCAGCCAGCGTGATTGGCAATGCAACGTTGTCGTGGGATCTCAATGGAGACGGCGACTTCAGCGATGCTAGCGGACAATCCCCGCTGGTCACCTGGTCGGCACTACAAGCCTTGACGCCACCAATCAATGACGACGGCAGCTACCCGATCCGCGTTCGGTCGACCTATAGCGATGGAAGCAGCGCCGATGCGTCGGCGACCTTGATCGTCACCAATGTCGCCCCGACCGCGGAGCTGGTTCACGACGGCGCGACGGCCCAAGAAGGGGATACCGTCCGAATCTCACTGAACCGTGTCGACGATGTCTCCGCGGGCGACGTGGCCGATGGATTCCAATACTACTTTGACGTGAACAACGACGGTCAATTCGAATTCGGGCCTCAAGACGAGCCGTTCGTGGATCTCGTGGTCGCCGATTCAGGGCTGCGAAGCATCACGGCTCGCATTCAAGACGACAAAGACTTCAGCCAGTACGTCACCTCGTTTGTGGTCTCCGAAGTGGCGCCGCAGTTGTCCGTCGAGGTCGTCGACGAGAGTGGCAACCCGCTTGATCCAGCGCTGCAACCACGGGAAGGCGAAACCTACCGGTTGCGTCTGAGCGCCACCGATCCGGGCAATGACCAGATCACAACGTGGATCGTTTCCTGGGGTGATGGAACCTCGCAGACAATCGCAGCGGGCACGGCAATCGTCACCAATACGTATCGAGACGACGGTGAATATCGGGCTGTGATCGCTGCCTATGACGAGGATGGCGAGTACCTGCTTGAGAGATTCGTTACGGTACAAAACGTCGCGCCAACGATCACATTCACGCAACCCGGGCAAGTGAACGAGGGAGAAACATTCGAGATTCTTCTCGATGCGACCGACCCGGGCGATGACGAGATTGAGCATTGGGAAATCGATTGGGGCGACGGCAGCGGTATCCAAACAATCGCTGGCGATTTACGTCGGGCCTCTCACGTTTACCTCGACGCGGCCGCCGCGGACTCAGAGTTTGGCGTTCGCGTGACCGGATACGACGACGGAATCGCGGCTTTCAGTGAGACGCAACTCATTCGCGTCCGAAACTTGGCTCCCACCGCAACGCTCTCGGTGAGTCAAACAGATCTCGTCGAGGGCGGCGAGGTGACACTCACGATCGGATCGCCGGTCGACCCGGGGAACGATACCGTCATCGAGTACGTGATCGACTGGGGCGACGGCAAACAGCAGACGATCCAGGCGCCCACGCCAACCATCGCCGCGGACGGCAGCGAGCGAATAGCACCCGTCCGTCTCCAGCATGTTTACACCGATGGCGATGCGACGCGGATCATTCGCGTCGCGGCTGGCGACGAAGACGGCCAATTCTTCATCGATCAGGAATTGCAGGTTCATGTCGCGAACGTCGCACCGACGCTGTTGGTCAGCGGAGCAGATCGCGTCACACAAGGCCAAGTCTACGAGTTGCTGCTCGGCCAAGCGGAGGACCCCGGCGCGGACACGGTTTTGGAGTATCGGGTCGACTGGGGCGATGGCACCGCCGAGGAGTCCTATCCAAGCCCGGGTCTCGTCACCCACGTCTATAACACCGGCGCGTCGCGATCCATCGTCGTCACGCTGGTCGACGAGGATGGTGCGCAGGTCGCGGCGATCAAAGAGGTGTTCGTGAATTCCATCCCCCTCGCTGCGGACGACGAGGATTTGGTGGCGGAGGGAGGTTCGATCCGAATCGACTTAACGGCGAATGATCTCGATCCAGAGGGACAACTGCGCAACGATTCGATCGTCGTCACCGACGGCCCGATCAATGGAACACTGCTGGTCAACTCCGATGGCACCGTGGATTATTCGCACGACGGCAGCGAGACACTGGAGGATTCATTCCGGTACACAGTTGTGGACGTCGACGGCGCCGTTTCGCAAGTGGCCACGGTTCGCATCGCGATTACTCCCGTCAATGACCTGCCCGTTGCCGGCGAGGATTCAGCGACGGTGCAAGAGGGAGCGACCACGGGCATTGATCTTGTCGCAAACGACTTCGATGCCGACGGCGCCCTCGACCTCAACTCCATCACGATCGTCCGCGGGCCCAGCCACGGAACCCTTGTTCTTAATGGCGATGGCACCGTCGACTTCGCCCATGACGGCAGTGAAAGCGAAACCGATACGTTCGACTACGTGATCCGAGATGATCAGGGCGGTCTTTCGGCTCGCGGCAGCGTGACCATCACCATCCTGCCGGTCAACGATGCTCCACTATCCAGCGCTGACATCGCCACCGTCGAAGAAAATGGAACGGTGACGATCGACTTGATCGCCAACGACTTCGATCCCGAATCTCGACTCAATCCAACTTCCGTTGTCATCCTCAGCCAACCGACCCGTGGCCAATTGAATCTCCGTGACGATGGATCGGTCGATTACACGCATGATGGCAGCGAAACGAACACCGATCACTTCGTCTACTCGGTTGGCGATGCCGAAGGTTTGGTATCCGACCCCGCGACGGTCCAGATCTCGATCCAGAGCGTCAACGATGCACCACTGGCTGCGGACGACGAAGCGGTTGTGGAAGAAGGAGGTGAGACCGTGATCGCCGTGACGTTGAACGACGTGGACGCGGAGTCCGCTCTTGACCTGGCGTCGATTGCGATCGTGCGAGCTCCGGTGAACGGAATTGCGAGCGTGCGGAGCGATGGAACAATTTTGTACCGGCACAACGGTTCAGAAACTCCGCGCGACAGCCTGACCTACACGATTCGGGACACCGCGGATGCGAGCTCCAACGAAGTAACGGTCGTCGTGACGGTAACGCCTGTCAATGACGCTCCCATTGCCGACGGTTTCCAGGCAAGTGTGTTGGAAGGAGAAACCGTCACGATCGATCTGTTGCCTCTGAGCTCGGATGCGGATAACGGAATCGACCCCGCCTCGATCTCCATCATCTCGTCGCCGCAACATGGCTCGCTGGTGATCAATCCCGACGGGACGGTCCATTACTCCCACGATGGAAGCGAAACAACCGACGACGCGTTTGCCTACACAATTCGTGATTTCGTCGGCGCCGTTTCCCCGCCGGCGACGATCGAATTGACGGTAGCGCCCGTCAATGACTCGCCCGTCGCTCGCGATGATTCCGGCCGCTTATCCGAAGGCGGTCGACTGACAATCAACGTGATGGGCAATGACTTCGACGCCGATAGCGATCTGTTGTTCAACTCCATCGTCATCGATGGCGTTCCGCTACACGGAACGGTGAACGTCAATGGAAACGGTTCGATCGAATACATCCACGACGGAGGCGAATCGATCAGCGACCTGTTGTCGTACACGATTCGAGACTCCCTCGGTGCCGTCTCGGAAGCCGCGACAGTCCTGATCAGCATCGATCCAGTCAACGATCGACCGGAGATCCTGCAGGGCGACAAGATCAGCGTCAACATGTCTGAAGACGGAGACCCCGTGCCCTTCGCCCTGACACTCGATGTGCTGGATCCGGACCACGCCGTGTTGGACTGGAGCATTTCCGGATCGCCCAACCTGGGAACGGCCGCGCTGGTGGGCGAGGGCACCTCCCGCCTTGTCACCTACACGCCAACCGAGAACGTCTTTGGTTCCGATCAGTTCGTTGTGATGGTTGCGGACGGACTGGGCGAGGTCGATACGATTACCATCAACGTCGAGGTCCAACCGGTCAATGACGCTCCGGTCGCCCTACCCGAAGCGGTCAGTACCGATCAAGGAATGCCGGTCACGATCGATGTGCTGGCCAATGATCGAGACGTGGAAGGGTCGCCTCTGACTCCGCGGGTCAGTCTTGAGCCGCTTCACGGGACGGTCGTGCTCAATGCCGACGGGACAATTACGTACGCGCCGCATCCCGCCTTCTTTGGTGACGATTCGTTTGCCTATGTGGTCAGCGACGGAGAGCTCGACAGCGCGCCGGCCGTGGTTACCATCTCGGTCGCTCCGACCGAACCGGGCGTCACCCTGATCAATCGCGTGCTGCAGGTGATCGGCAGCGAGGACGAAGACAAGATCAAGCTGCAATACAAGAACTCCCAGATCGAAGTGTCGATTCGATTGGGTGACCAGAAAAAACAGACCTGGAGCTTTGCCGAATCCGACATCGACCTGATTGTCATCCTTGGATCTGGTGGTGACGACGACATTCACATGGATCGAGAGATCCCCATCCCGGCCTTCATCGACGGAGGAAGCGGCCACGATCGGATCCGTAGTGGAGCCGGGCACGACGAGATCGTTGGAGGTGACGGGAACGACCGCATTGAGACGAACGACGGCGACGACCTGGTAACCGATCTGTTGGGCGACAATCGAATCTGGACCGGCAACGGAAAGGACGTTGTTGTGTCTGGCGTCGGCAACGACCGCATCGCCACCGGGGATGGCAATGACGTGATTCAATCGGGATCCGGCACCAACCTGATATTCGCGGGGGACGGAAATGATTGGATCGAAGCGGGTGACGGAGACGACACCATCTCGGCCGGGGTCGGCGACGACATCGTGCTCGCTGGTGCTGGCAACAACCAAGTTCGGTTAGAAGCAGGCGATGACATTGCTTTCGCTGGCAGCGGGAACGACACACTGCTTGGTGGAAGCGGGCTGGATCTTCTGGTCGGCGGTGGTGGCGAAGATCTCTTGCTTGGCGGCCAGGATGACGACCTGCTGATTTCCGGCTTGTGGATCGAATCCGATGCTGAGGGAACGCTGCAAGCGATTCATCAAGTTTGGAAAAACACCGAGTTGACTTACCAAGACCGCATTGACGCGATCATGAACGGCGTCGACGACGGTGATGGACTGGTCATCATCGGAGACTCCGTCGACAACGATGCGGATACCGACTTGTTACCTGGGGGAGGAGGTCAAGATTGGGGATGGGCCGATCCCGACAACGACGAGTGGATGCTGGCGCTCAGCGAGATCCTGAGCGAGCTGACCTAAAAAGTGCCGACGCGACTCATGCGTGGAAGTGATGGTCTGGCCGCAGTTGTTGATCGAATCGTTCCCGTCGAGCTTTGTCGCGAAGTGGCAGTTCCGTCCATTCGTCACACGAACAACACGTGCTAGTCAAACCACCATTCAACGACACGGCCGGGATCGGAGCGGAGTGTTAGCAGAACGATTGCGCAGAGCGATATGTACAACACCGCCAACGCAGGCCGAATAACATGTCGCCGGCCACTGCGGGGGTTGACCGGGCAGAAGAACGACGCGGCGAATCCAAGTGGAACGAGAACAGGCATTAACATTAACAGCAGGCCGGGAAGGTAGTATGCGATGTCCAGGATTCCTCCGACCGACTTTGGATCATCGAGCATGGGGCGCGGACGATGTCCAAGCTGGACCCAGGCGATGAACCACGTCAGGTAGAAGGAACCAAGAAGCCAGACAGGATACAGGAATGCGAGTAGCCACACGGTAAGCCTGTAACGAGTCGCGAAGTTGCCGACAGGATGTGGGGCCGGATGGTCATCCAGCGACACGTCCACCGCGTCTGGTGTTTGGTACGGATTGGCGTTGATCGTCATACTCATTGTGCAAAGCGAAGATCGTAGCAGGCCAACGCATTGCTGAGCCGAACGACCAGATGACCGTCACTAAAAGCGGGTGTGCTGCAGCGAAGCGGTCCGGAGCTGATTGCATTCTTCTGCCAGAGCTTCTCGGCCTCTTCTCGACCCCCGTCGCTTCTTTCCAACTCGCCAATTCCTAGATCTCTGCGCAGGTCTTCCTCGGAAATCAATCGTCCGCGGGAGTCGATCTTGGCGTCGTAATGGAGGCGAGCGTCGCCGGTTTCTGCTGCGTACGACAACAGGCCCTCCCATGCAAAGAGCAACTGATTACCGACAACGATGGGTGACGTGTATCTGGGAGTCGCGATGCTCATGGTCGTCTGCCAAACGCGGTCCCCGCTCTCCAGGTCGATCTTCGCCAATCGCTTTTCGCCCTGCACGAACACGTGAGTCTCAGCAACGACGGGGGTCGATCCCGAATCCGCTGCGCCGCGAAACTGCCAGAGCAACGTGGGCGTTGCTTTCAGATCGTCCGAGTTCATTCGAAAGGCTTGAAGGCCATTCTTTCGTGATCCTCCGTAAGTAAGAAGTGTGTCGTCCACGACAAGGGGCGAACTCCGCTCCACGCCC
>JARFQX010000319.1 GCA_029287555.1 Rubripirellula sp.
AATAAATTGCTGCGCGGGCACGAAGATCCACATGTTGTCCCCGTACCAGCGGAAGTAGCCAAGCTCACCTTCCTTCCACATTTTTTCGTACGGATCGGCCTTGAGGTTGATGATCAGCGGCCACCCGGGCGTCTGCCGGACTCCGGTCGCGATATTGCCCACGATCGTGGCAAAGTGGATCTTCCAGTTCTGGACTCGGATCGCATTGAGCTCACCTCCCTGGCTGAAGTAATAGATTTCCTTGCGGGGGCCCACCTCCGTTTCTCCCTTGAAGTAGGGCAGAAAGTTGTAGCCATCGGGGTGAACCTTGAATTCTTTCCCGTTGGCGGTGTAGCCCTTTTTCAACTTGGCGACCACATCGGGTTCACCAGCGGCCGCGACCAGGGTCGGCATCCAGTCTTCTTGCGAAATGATGTCGTTGTAGATCGTCCCGGGTTTGATCACACCCGGCCAACGTACAAACAGTGGCACTCGGAATCCGCCTTCCCAAGTCGTTCCCTTTTCACCGTGGAAAGGTGTGATCCCACCATCCGGCCACGAAAAGGTCTCCGCGCCGTTGTCCGTGCTATAGATCACGATGGTGTTGTCGGCGATCCCCAGGTCGTCGATCTTCTTCAAGACTTCGCCAACGTAGTCATCGTGCTCCACCATTCCATCGGGATAGAGACCGATGCCGGTACGTCCCTGTGACTCCTTCTTGAGCCGAGTCCAAACGTGCATGCGAGTGGAGTTGTACCACAGGAATACCGGCTTGTCGGCTTTGACGCCACGCTCCAGGAAGTCCATCGCCTTGTTGTGCACTTCCTCGTCAATCGTTTCCATCCGCTTTCGCGTCAATGGCCCGGTATCTTCAATGCGACCGTCCGCGAACGAGTGGATCACGCCGCGTGGTCCGTACTTCTTGCGAAACTCCGGATCCTTCGGATAGTAGTAGGTTTCCGGTTCCTCTTCCGCATTGAGGTGGTAGAGGTTGCCGAAGAACTCGTCGAAACCGTGATTGGTAGGCAAGTGCTTATCGCGGTCGCCAAGATGGTTCTTTCCAAATTGGCCCGTTGTGTAACCTTGCGCCTTAAGCAGGTCGGCGATCGTTGGCGTCCAATCCGGAATCCCGTGGTCGCTGCCCGGCATCCCAATCGTCAGCAGTCCGGTACGGAAGGGGTGCTGGCCAAGAATGAACGAAGCGCGACCCGCCGTGCAGCTCTGCTGGGCGTAAGAGTCGGTGAACATCGCGCCTTCTTTGGCGATCCGGTCTATGTTGGGCGTCCGATACCCCATGATGCCGTGGTTGTAGGCGCTGATATTGTGAACACCGATGTCGTCACCCCAGATGACAACGATATTTGGTTTGTCCTGCGCGTGCGTCACGCCGACGGCAAACAGGGCCGCCACGAACACGAATGGTCGAATGCTGCAAATCATGTCGGTCTCCGAATAGGAAAGAAAAGTCGTTTGGGCTGTTTTACGTGGCAACTGCCCCCGGAACGACCCCTTGCCCCAGCTTTTTGTCGCTTCACCGCATGACCCTGGCCCACCTTGTCGGGAGCCGATCTCGGTAGAATGCGGGTCGTGAAACGTGTTCCTCCACTTCGGGATCAGCCAGCATGAATACGACCTCTCGTCGCAAGTTTCTTCAGACCTCCGCGGTTGGCGCCGCATCCACCTTTGCAGCCCCCGCTTTTTTACGTGGGCAAAACCTGAACGAGAAAGTCCGGGTCGCGATCGTGGGAATGGGCGGACGGGCGAACGCCCACGCCGAAAGCCTCGTCGACTTGGAAAAGGAGTCGATCGCGGGAGTGGAACTGGCCGGTGTCTGCGATTGCGATGAGGCGAAGCGGAGGTCGGCGGAAGAGGTCTGGGGCGAGCGGAGCGGACACAAGATCGAGACCTACGACGACATGCGTCGCGTTCTCGACGATTCTTCGATCGATGCGGTAACCTTCGCCACCCCCAACCACTGGCATTCCCTTAACGTGATCTGGGGTTGCCAGGCAGGCAAGGACGTTTATGTCGAGAAGCCTGGCTCTCACAACATCTTCGAAGGCCGCAAGATGGTCGAAGCGGCCCGCAAGTACGATCGCATTGTTCAGCACGGCACGCAGTGTCGATCCTCTCACAACATCATCGAAGGGATCGAGAAGTTGCATGAAGGGGTGATCGGCGACGTCTATTTTGCCCGCGGCATCGCTTACAAAATCCGTGGCAACCTCGGCAAGCACGCCCCGCGCCCGGTCCCCGCAGGCCTCGATTGGAACGCGTGGTGCGGTCCGGCACCCGTGCACGAATTCAGCAACTTCCAACACCGGCGCTGGCATTGGATTTGGGACTATGGCAACGGCGAGATCGGAAACCAAGGTGTTCACCAGATGGATATTCTGCGCTGGGGTTTGAAACTCGATAGCCATCCGATTCAAGCTTCATCCGTTGGCACCAACTACATGCAGGAAAAGGTTCATCAAAGCAGCGCCGAGACGCCGGGAGTGTTGTCAACTTCCATGAAATGGGCCGACGGCAAGATGATCGAGTTTGAAGTGCGCGACTGGTACACCAACGCGGAAGCCGGATTTCGCGACAAATACCCCTTCGTGCAGAAGGACTTCCCGGTGGGAACCATCTTCCTCGGAACCGAGGGAACGATGATCTTTCCGGACTACTCGAGTTACTACACGTTCCTCGGTCGTGATCGACAGCCGGGTCCGAGCGCATTTGAAGAGGGAAGTCCGATCTCCAACCTTCCTCACTTCCGCAACTGGGTGCTGGCGGTGCGATCTCGTCGCCGCGAGGATCTCTCGGCCGAAATCGAACAAGGACATTACTCCTCGGCGCTGTGTCATTTGGCAAACATCGCCTACCGGGTCGATCGCACGGTCAAGTTCGATCCACAAAGCGAGAAGTTTGTCGGCGATGCGGAAGCCGACGCGTTGCTCACCCGCCCGGAACGAGAGGGTTTCGTGGTTCCGACGGCCGTGTAGTGGGCGAAGCGGTACCATTTTGTCGGCAGCAAAGCTGCCGCGTGTCAGCCTGGGGACAGGCTGACCTACAGTCGGGTCAGGACAAGCCGTAGTCCAGTTTGTCCCAAACTGGGTGCCGCATCGGCAGCAGAGCTGCCGCGTGTCAGCCTGGGGACAGGCTGACCTACAGTCGGGTCAGAACAAAGCCGTAGACCAGTTTGTCCCAAACTGGGTGGCCGCATCGGCAGCATAGCTGCCGCGTGTCAGCCTGGGGACAGGCTGACCTACGGTCGGCCGACACCGTCACCTGGCGCGCAGCGTGATCAGGGAAAGCTCGGGACGGCAATTGATTCGCAACAGATGCGTACCGCTCAATCCGCGAGTGACGTGCATGGTTGTTGGTGGTTTGAAGAAATCGCCCGAGGCGTAGCGACTGCCGTGAAAACTCGGGCTGAGCAACGGTCCGAGCAGTGGCAATCTGCCCTGACCGCCGTGGGTGTGTCCCGCGAGCATCAACGTCACGCCGTGCCGCCGTGCCCACCAGATCTGGTCGGGGCTGTGGCTGAGCAACAGTCGAAAGCGACCATCGTCGTGGGGTGCC
Source organism: Rubripirellula sp. (assembly GCA_029287555.1). GTDB lineage: Bacteria > Planctomycetota > Planctomycetia > Pirellulales > Pirellulaceae > Rubripirellula. Next base: position 3,550 of record JARFQX010000319.1, read on the forward strand.
AGTTTCGGACGTTGGAACCAAGGATGTTCGTTACCGATCAACGTCGATGCGACCTCGCCCAACTGCACATCGATCGCCCGCCCGCCAAGATCAATCCAACCAGCCGCATTCATGGCGTCGCGTGTCTTGGTGGCGTCGACAATCCGCGTGTCATGATTGCCCAGCACGTAATAACAACCGTCCCTTGCACGAGCCGGCGAGAAGATCTCATCGAGCCACTCGATGCACGGCTCTTTATCGATGATGTCTCCGGTCAACGCCATTAGGTCGGGCTGCCAACCGGTCGCCCGTTCAACGACGTAGCGGGTGTAGTCGGGGTGGATATCTCCAGTCAGGTGAATATCCGACAACTGGGCAATCCGGTAGCCATCGAGCTGCTTGGGAAGATGCACCACGGGCAATTCAATCGTTTCGACGGCTAACTCAAAAATCTGGTTCCAAGGCAGCCGTGATTGAAGCTTCGCCCGCAGCGAAAGGGCAAGCGGCGTGGTGACCTGTTTGTCCACCGAAACGACCTCGGCCTCCCGATGAACCGGCATCCATTCGATCCCCAACAGTGGCCGCCACAGCAACCAGGGAAGTCCTAACCAAATCCACGCGGAGAGACAAACGCAGGCGTAAACCAACAACGGCATGGGAATGGGTATCGCAGCGGGTCGGCCCCGCAAGAGATCCCATATCAAGGGCCACTGAAAGATCACGACCAGGATCGGTAATAGAATCGTCAGTACCAGGAATAACTTGGTCCAAAGCTTGACCGTCTTTCGTCGCAAGCCAAAAGCGTTCAAGCGATTATAGATGGCCAAATTCAAGCCGAAGTGACCGGCCACGGCCGCCGCGACCAGGATCCACCAGAACAAGATTTCCATGGGTCGCTACAACGCCTTCGGCCGCATGTACTGGACCAGTTCGACGTCGTCGGAGTTGAACTTGCTCCAATCTTCAGCCGTAAGATGAAAGACGGCGATCGCCGCGGTAGGCATGTCGACCTGTTTGCCCGCCAACAGGGAAACGAAGTGCGCAATGCCCGGATTGTGGGCCAGGACCATCAGCCTCTCCACATCGCAACCGTCACGACCGATCGTCTTCTTGATCGCATCGGGTCCGGCCAGGTACAGCGACTGGGTGTAGCTGACGACCGGATCCCTTTTCCACTCCTGCCTCATCAACGCGGCGGTCTGCCGCGTCCGCTCCGAGGTGGAACTGAGAATCAAGTCGGGAACGAGGTTCAACTCGTCAAGCCAGTGCGCCATTCGCGGTGCGTCCCGGCAACCCCGCTTGTTCAACGGCCGATCGTGATCCGAAAGTGACCCATCGCTCCAGTCACTCTTTGCGTGTCGCATCGCAATCAAGACTCGCGAGAATCGCACGGTCGATGAAGGCTCCTCCGGCATGATTTTGTCGATCCAGTTGCTGCCTATAATGAGCGCGGGGTACACTCAGCCCCACTCAATTGAAGCCACTTCCCAGCCAAGGCGCCAAACTCATGCGACACGCCACACTCGTCGGATTGACCGCGTTGACCTTTACCTTGACCACCTCACCGAATGCCACACTGCGAGGGGAGGATTGGCCCGGATGGATGGGAAGCCAGCGTGATGGAGTGTACCGCGAAACGGGAATCATCGACGAGATCCCCGATAGCGGTTTGACGATAAAGTGGCGAAAACCGATCGCGGCCGGTTACGCCGGGCCCGCAGCAGCCGATGGACGCGTCTACGTTTTTGACTACGTGGTGGAATCAGGCGAAGCCTTCAACGATCCCGGTGCTCGGGCAACACTCAACGGAAAGGAGCGTCTCACGGCGTTCGACGCCGAAAGCGGTGAGCCGATCTGGCAGTACCAATACGATTGCCCCTACAGCATCTCGTACCCGGCCGGCCCAAGGTGTACGCCGACGGTTGATGGCGGTCGCGTCTACATTCTCGGAGCCGAAGGTGACCTGAAGTGCCTGCGGACCGAAGATGGAAAAGTGGTCTGGGAACGGAGACTGAAGGGCGAATTTGGCGTCGAAGTGCCGATCTGGGGCTTTGCCTCCCATCCGCTCGTCGATGGGGACTTGCTCTACACGATGGTCGGCGGCGCCGGACAGGGAATCGTGGCCTTTGATAAGGCGAGCGGCGAGGTTCGCTGGAAAGCGCTCGATGCGAAAACGGGCTACTGCCCTCCGTCGATCATTGAAGCCGGCGGGACGCGACAATTGATTGTGTTCCACCCCGAGGGAGTCGCGAGCTTGAATCCGGCCGACGGTTCCAAGTACTGGGAGATTCCCTTGACGCCCGACTACGAGATGTCAATTACCAGACCGATGGTCGACGGCAATCGGATGTACGTCAGCTCGATTCGTACCGAAGCGTTGATGATCGAATTAGACTCGAATCGTCCCGCAGCCGAGGAACTTTGGGTCGGCGAACCCAAGGAGGCGGTTCACTGTGCGAATTCCACCCCTCTGTTTGTCGATGGTGTGGTGTACGGTACCGACTGCAACGACGGCGACCTGGTCGCGGTCGACGGCAAAGATGGTTCCCAGCTGTGGACCACCTTTGAAGCCACCAAGCCAGGCGAGAGACGATTCGTCCGTCACGGCACGGCTTTCCTGACCCGCATCGGCGAGACCGATCGCTATTTGGTGATGAGCGAGACGGGTGATTTGTTGATGGCGCGATTGACCGAAAAAGGATTCGAGGACCTCGGTCGCTTCCACGTCGTCGAACCAACCGCGGAGTGCTTTGGCCGTTCGGTGGTTTGGAGTCATCCGGCCTACGCAAATCGCACCGCCTACGTTCGCAATGACAAGGAAATCGTGGCGGTGGACTTGGCCAAGCCTTGAGCTAAGTCGACGCAGCCGGCGTCGATTCCAGCAGGCTGATGATCAGCGGCAGCAGTTGCTTCTTGCGACTGACGACCTCGTCGAGCTGGTACAGATTTTCCTCAAGCTGGGGATAGTTGATCTCTTCCCAGCCGTCCGGCTCGCGGCTCATTAACAGCAGGCTGCCGTTGCTGGCGATGTCCGTGACCAGCAGCGCGGAAAAATCCAGCCCGTCCTCGCGGGCCAATTGTTCCAATGCCGCGGTGAGCTCGGCCTTTCGTTGCCAGAACAGATCAAAACCTATCTCTTCAATTTGCGAGATGGAAAAACGACGCGCCGCATCTTTGAACTCCTTGCAATCTTCCCGCACCACCTGCTCCGGGTCGCAGGTTCGCAGGGCGGAACCGACCTGAAAAAAATCGTTTGCAAATTCCTTCAAGTCGACATCGCAGAATTGCTGGAGCCACTCGAGCAGTTCGCGGTCGGTTTCCGTGGCCGTTGGCGATCGCAGGTGCAACGTATCGCTGATCATCCCCGATGCCATACAGAGGGCGATACCGGGCGAAGGCTCAATCCCGGCCGATTGAAACTTTCTCGCGACCAACGTACAAGTTGAACCGACGGGTTCCATGTAGAAGCGAATCGGGTGGTTCGACTTCAACGATCCACCGAGCCGGTGGTGATCGAGAACCTCGATGATGTCCGCTTCCTCGGCGCCTTGGACTGCCTGGGACAATTCGTTGTGGTCCACCAGTACGAGTTGGGGCTGCGGTGGATTGACCAAATCACTCTTGCTGAGCACGCCGATCAGCCGATCACCGTCGATGACCGGAAAGATGGTTTGCGACGAACGAATCACCTGCTGACGGGCCGCTTCAACGGGCATGCGGGCGGGGATCGTCATGAAGTTCGTGGCGATCACGGACTCGATCATCTGCGCAGCCTTGATCCGCATCGTTGTGGTTGCCGTGTCATAGGGGCTTCGAATGATCGAGACACCTCGCGCCTCGGCGAGGTGCATCAGGCCGCTCGACAACTCGTAGCCACCGGTAACCACCAACGCGCGGACCCCTGTTTCGACGGCCGGTAGTTGGATGGTCGGCCGGTCGCCGCTGACGACCAATAACCGCTCGGCCGGAAACTCGCGCACCCGTGACGTGAATCCGTCGGCGCTCATCGCCCCAACGGTGACGATCAAATCATCCGTGCGAGTCGGATCGACCGCGTGCTGGAACGTCCCGCCGATCACCGAGACGACTTTCTCGAGCGAGCTGCGCACTTGGCGCGACTTGATCGGATCGACACCACCCCGAAGCATCAATTCCATCAGGTCCAACAGGCTGACAATCCCGATCACCCGGTCCTCGTCATCGAGCACCGGAATCGCCCGCACGCCGTGGTCGTTCATCCGCTGGTAGACGTCAAAGAACACGTCACCCCGGCGGGCCACCACGGGCTCGCGATTGCAAACGTCTTCGACTTCCGGCCGAATGTCCATGATGATCTTGGGCGGGGTGACACCAGCCCTGCGAAGGACAAACTCGGTACGCTGGTTGGGCGTCCCACAACACGCGGCAATCGCATCGGGTCGAGTCGTTTGCCGCAAATAGTCGGCGTAGGCCAGCGCGCTGCAAATCGCGTCCGTGTCGGGATTGCGGTGACCAAAAACGTAAACTGACATGCTCAGCTCTCACTCGTGATTCGATAATCGACGTCTGTCTCGTCGGGGATGTTGCTGATCAACGCCGCGTCCGAAGTCGAAGTAGCGGGGGACGGTGCGGGTGCGATTCCAGTTCAAGTCGGAGACTCGAGCTACCCTTGACTCAAGACTCAAGACTCAAGACTCTCGACAGCCATTTCAGCGATTCAGCAGTTCCTCGGCAGCGGCCAGGATGTCTTCGGGCTCGCTCATTCGCCCTTCGCCGCTAACTCGACAGCTGAGCCAGCCCGTTTCGGGGCCGACAAAATGACACCCGTCCTCGCTGAGCTGCGTGACGTTGCGTTGCACCGACGGCTTCTGCCACATCGCACTGCTCATCGCCGGTGCGATCAACACCGGCGAGGTCACTTGCAGAAAGAGATTGCTGATCAGGTCATCAGCAACTCCGCAGGCAAACTTGGCCATCAGGTTAGCGGTTGCCGGCGCGACCACCATCAAGTCGACGTCCTCGGCCAACTCAATGTGCGGTCCCAAGGGATGACGGTCCGTGTTGAAGACCTCCCTTGCCACCGGCTTTCCCGAGAGGGCAGCCAGCGTCGAAGCCCCAATGAACTCGCTCGCCGAGTGAGTCATGGCCACGCGAACCTCGTACCCGCACTGGACCAATCGGCTGCACAAGAACGCCGATTTATAAGCAGCGATGCCTCCGCCGACGGCCAGCAGCACCGACCGTCCATCGTTCATAGATCCGACGCTTCGATGTCAGGTCCTTCGGCGGCCGCGATGGTCGCATCAAGATCCATGACCTGCTCGACTTCGTTCTCCATGTTCAAGACGATCTTGTCCTGCATGATCTCTTGCAACACGATCGACATCTTGTCATGCGTATCGACATTGACCAACGCGCGGCTGCCCTGGTTCAGCTGCACCAAACGCTTTTGAATCAGCGTACTGAGCTTGAACCGACCGCCCACCTTGTTGACGATCTCTTCTTCTTTCAGCTCTTCGAGCATGGATGTTGTTCCTTGATTTGTTTCAAAATTCGACAGATCTCGGCGACCGCGGTGTCGACCGAGTCGTTGACCACTTCATATTGATAACGGTGCATGTACCGCATTTCGGCTAGAGCGGTTTCCAGCCGAGCGCAGATCACTTCTTCGCTCTCGGTTTCACGGTTGCGGAGCCGAAGCTCCAACTCCTCCATCCCGCCCGGATGAATGAACAGCGTGATCGGATCAAACTCCTCTCGATCCAAGATAGCCAGCGCGCCTTGGACATCAATCTCCAAAACTACCCAGCGTCCCCGTGCCAGACCAGTGGCGACTTGGTCGCGCGGGGTGCCATACCAATAGCCGAGTCCGAAGACCTCCTTGCATTCGAGAAACTCGCCCGCCGCCCGCCGGCGATCAAATTCCTCCTGGTCCATGAATAGGTAGTCCACCCCATTGACTTCGCCTTCGCGCGGCGGCCGGGTGGTAGCCGAGACGCTCAACGTCAACGGCAGCTCGCAGGCTTGCAGCAGGCGGCGCACGACCGTCGACTTTCCGGCCCCACTCGGCCCGGAAATGATGATCAATCGGCCCTGGCCTGTGCTGTCCATCAACCCTCACACGGAAATTCACTCACTCAAGATTCTGGACCAGTTCCCTCATTCGTTCAATCGCACATTTAATTTCAACCACGTGGGCGGAAATCTCGGAGTCGGAGGCCTTGCTGCCAATCGTGTTGGTTTCGCGGAACATCTCTTGCAGGATGAAGTCGAGTTTTCGGCCGGTCGGTTCGGGCTGGTCCCCCCCCTGCAACACGCTGGTGAACATCTCGAGATGGCTTCCCAGGCGGACGATTTCCTCGCTCGTGTCGACTCGGTCGGCGTACAGCTGAACCTCGCGCAGCAAGTCGACGGCCTGGACGTGGATCCCATGATCCTCCAGCGTCCGCTCGATCTTGCCCTGCAATCGGTTGCGGTAAACGTCAACCGCACGCGGTGAAAGGGTCGCGACCTGGTCAAGTCGCCCTCGTACTTGCCGACACTCCTCGGTCAGGATCTCGGCCATTCGCCGGCCTTCGATCGCCCGCATTTGATCCAAATTGTCGATCGCCTTGACGATCGTGGACTCCACCTCCTCCCACACCGTCTCGTCCTCGCGACGATTCTCACGGCCGGAGCTGAGAACCCCCGGCAGGGACAACAGAAACGAGAGGTTGATCTCTCCACCCAGATCCTGGTTCGATTCGCGGAGCTGACGCAGTTCCCGCAGGTAGGACTCCAGGGCAAAGTGATTGACCGTGGGCAACTCCTCACTGGGAGGCCGACGCAGACTGACCGAGATATGCACGGTACCCCGATGAATCCTTGACCGCACCGCGGCCTCGACTCGACTCTCAAGCGACGCCAGCGAGTCGCTCAATCGGGGGACGCACTTGAAACCTCGACTATTGACGGTGCGAAGCTCAACCTGGACCGAGCCGAGTTCTCCCTGCTTGGTCGCATGACCTTGCCCGGTCATGCTGCGAACCGCTCGAGTCTTCGTCTGCGTCATTCTCGCTCTGGGGCATTCTGGATCTGGAGCCGCCGATCGCGAACTCAATTCTCGTCGTTTTCGGTCTCAGTCTC
>JARFQX010000370.1 GCA_029287555.1 Rubripirellula sp.
CATCCGATTGGGCGACATACAATCCGCCGCGGAACATCCGCCGCGGAACATCCGCCGCGGAACATCCGCCGCGAAACATCCGCCGCGGAACTCAGCGTGCTCGTAATCAGTCGCTTGAAACGGTGCTGGTGCTCGACCAACGAATCGATTGACGCGGTTCTTGACGATTGCTTCGATTACGATTGCACGAAATCGTTCAGCGATTGGAATAGTCGATTGAATCGAAAGCGGATGTTTCGATTCGCGGCGTGGCCTCGCTTTGCAGTTGCGGTTGAAGTTCGCGGAGCGTTTCGATTGCCTCGCGCATTGCCCCGTGGTCGATCTCGTGCACATTGATCGGGTCGCCGACGCGCCGAAGCATCGTGATGGTCAATCGACCACCGAGATGCTGACGAAACTCCTCGAGCCCGCGCAAGAGACGATCGAAGGGCAGGAGCTGGGGATGCCAAAGCGTCAGACCAAGATTGGTCAAACAGTGGCAAACGGCCAGCATATCCCGCTCGGGTAGACCGAGGACTTTGGAGGAGTAGATGCAGTCGATGGCAACACCGATCGCGACGGCTTCCCCGTGGCGGACTTGGAATTCAGTGAGAGGTTCCAGGCGATGCGCCGACCAATGCCCGAAGTCCAACGGCCGTGCCTCGAGCATCTCAAACGGGTCGCCACCCTCGGTGATGTGCTGCAGGTGCAAGATGCAGGACCGATGAATGGCCCGCTGCGCCACGTCCGTCTGACGCCTGCGAATTCCCTCGGCATGCTCGCACAACCAACGAAAATTTGACTCATCCTTGAGCAGCGAAACCTTGACCGCTTCGCTGAACCCACTTTGATAATCCCGATCCGAAAGCGACTCCAACAGCCTGGTGTCGTTGAACACCGCCCAGGGCACCGCAAAGGTACCGATCCAGTTCTTCTTCTCAAAAAAGTTGATGGCATTCTTGACTCCGACTCCGGAGTCTGCCTGAGCTAGCGTTGTCGTGGGAAGCCTCACCAAGCGAATGCCGCGATGGGCGATTGCAGCGGCGAAACCGACCGCGTCGAGCAACGCGCCACCCCCAACGACCACCACGTAGCTGCGACGATCCAGATCGGCGGCGTTGATCCGGGCGAGCAAGAATTTGATCGTCTCGACCGAATTCTTGGAATCTTCGCCACCCTCGACCCAGATGGGCTGTGAGACCAGGTCGATCGACTCGGCGGCCGAGAGCCTCGCGACCAGACGGTCCAGGGAGGCCGCGAGCGCGGTTTCGGCAACCAGCAGGACTCGTGCCGGCCCAGTGTCCCCGCCGTCGAGCACCCCCCGCAAGACGTCGAAGTCGGTACCGCAAACATCGTCGGTCACCCGCAGTCGATGCACAAATGGCACCGAAAACGAAATATCGGATGAACGGTTGATGGATTCGTCAGACATCGAACATTGCCGAAGGAGTGATCAATTCGAGGGAGTTCGCCGGTAACGGCCGAAATTGCAACGAGCTTCCAGGGCGTTTGCTCCCGACGACCGCGCCACAGCCAACGGAGGCAATCAGGAAAGATCTCGCCCCCTTGATTGCCTTCATGGGCTCCGGTTCCGAACACGAGTTTTTAATCATAGCCCTTGAATTCAAGCGATTTGGCGATTTGCTTATTGGCGAGCAGCCAATTCCCGAACGGATGATCCAGATTGGCCTCACCAACCTGAAAAAACACGCGTATCGGTTTCCTCTCGCTCTTGAGCCACTCGTGCTGGGTCACTTTGCCGATCGCGAACCCAGAACTCGGGAACCCAGAATTCGGGAACCCAGGATTCGACATCGAATCGGGACCATCTTGATAATCCTCACCAGCAGTGAGCCGGACCGAGGGGACAAGACCGCAGCAACCGGCGATGGCGATTCGGTTCATGGCAAGAACGTCCGGGCGGGCGGCGCTCGCCGAGGGATACGAAGGGGCGACGACGGCTTCAAAAAAGTGTCGCTCGCCTCTTATTCTAACACCGATCGTAAGCAACAGATGATTCCAGCCCCCCTGGCGGGGCCAGCTCGAGACGATAGGACCGAATTGATGCAGCGACGACGGCTTGGTGGCAGCGGTGTGGTGGTTTCCGACATTTGCATGGGAACGATGACCTTCGGGACACAATGTGACGAATCAACGAGTCATGCGATTTGCGATCGGGCGTGGGATGCGGGAATCGATTTCTTCGATACGGCCGAGCTCTATCCCGTGCCGCCCAGCGCCGAACTAGCTGGTATCTCGGAGGAAATTGTCGGCCGATGGCTCAAGACAAGGCGTCGTGAATCGGTCGTGGTCGCGACAAAGGTAACTGGCCCGGGCCATGGCTGGTTCACCCCACCGATCCGGCACGGCAAGACTTCGCTCGATCGACACCAGATCATCCGAGCCTGCGATGCCTCGCTACAACGATTGCAGACCGACTATATCGACCTCTACCAAACTCATTGGCCCGACCATGGAATGCCTTACGAAGAGGTGCTTGGGGCGCTGACTGACCTGCGTGATGCCGGCAAGGTGCGTGTGATCGGTTGCAGCAACGAAAC
>JARFQX010000464.1 GCA_029287555.1 Rubripirellula sp.
CAGCTACGGGGCTCCTACGGAGGCCGAATCGGATCTGGCCGAACAGATCATTGAGGCCGTTCCGAGTGTCGAGAAAGTTCGACTGGTCAGTAGTGGGACCGAGGCGACGATGAGCGCGATCCGTGTCGCCCGAGGCGCAACAGGTCGTGACAAAGTGATCAAATTCGCCGGCAACTACCACGGTCACGTCGATAGTCTGCTGGTCGCCGCTGGCAGCTCCGCCGCGACGCTCGGCGTCCCGGATTCGCCGGGGGTGACGCGAGGGGCCGGTCAAGACACGATCGTCCTTTCCTACAACGATTGCGGGGCGGTGCGTCAGGCATTCTCGGAGCATGCCGGTCAAATCGCGGCGGTAATTTTGGAGCCAGTCGTCGGAAACATGGGCTGCGTCCCTGGCACTCGAGAATTCTTGACCTGCCTTCGCGAGGAAACGAACCGTGATGGCTCAATCCTGATTTTTGATGAGGTGATGACCGGCTTTCGACTTGCTTTGGGAGGCGCCCAGCAGCGATTCGGGATCACTCCCGATATGACCACCCTTGGCAAGATCGTCGGCGGTGGCATGCCGCTTGGAGCGTATGGCGGTCGTGCTGACATCATGGATCAGGTGTTGCCCGCTGGAAAAGTCTTTCAGGCGGGAACGTTGAGCGGAAACCCGGTGGCCGTTGCGGCGGGCAGCACCACGCTTGGCCTGTTGCGAGACGATCCGCCCTACGAGTATCTCGATGCCGTCGGCGATCGGCTCGCGGCGGGTCTGGCCAATGCCGCCACCAACGCAGGGATCGATCATCAGGTCCAACACGTCGGCAGCATGGTGACGTTGTTCTTCAATCCCGACCCCGTTCGCAACTGGTCCGACGCCGATCGCTCCGATCGAGATCAATTCGGCCGCTACTTCTGGGGCATGATCGGTCAAGGCGTCTACATGCCCTGTAGTCAGTTCGAAGCCCTCTTCATCAGCCGCAAGCACACCGAGGCGATCATCGATGAAACGATCGCTGCGGCCGAAAGGGTGTTGATGAGCCTCGCCGATTGAGCGGCTTGCCCCATTTCGCGGTAAGACCGCTTGGCGGTAAGACCATTTCGCGGAAAGACCGGATTGCGTGAATTCCGTTTCACGCGAATTCCTTGGCCGCTTGCCGTTCTATCGCTCCGCTTCGAACTTTCCCGTTGCGTCGAGCACCTCGCGGATCCTCAGGCCGAACTTGTCGCCGATCTTGACGGCGTCGCCGGTGGCAATCGGCTTGCCGCCCGCCTCCAGGGTCAGTGGTTCGTCGCAGTGAGCGTCAAAGGTCAGCATCGCCCCGGGCACGAGATCGACGATTCGTTCGAGCGAGCATTTCTTGGCCGCCAGGGTGACGCTGAGCGGGGTCTGGATTGACAGCACGGCTTTGGAAAAGCTTTCTCGATCGATCGGCTGATTCGCTGCAGTCATGGTGAAATGGCGGCTTTTTGCGAACAGAGAAGGAAAAACGAGCGTCCTCAAAGGAGTGTTATCGGCTCAATGTTCTGCAAAGATTCCCTAGACTCCGCGGTCGCACCCCAAATTTGGGCCCTCAGTCGGCCATTTTTTGAGCCTGCCCCCCGGCGGGGGGTGTGGATGCCGAGTTGGCGTGGATACATTGGTCGCAGCACGAACGTTCGGGCAGTCGATTTGTCGACCGCCCAACTAAGTTCTCACCAACACCGATCTTTGCATTAAGAAAGCTTCGAGATGTGCCTACTGGCTGTTCAATACCGCCTGGTTCCCGAAAGTCCCATCCTGGTTGCGGCAAACCGCGAGGAGTATTTCGATCGGCCTAGTTTGGCTCCCTCGATTCAATCGGGAAAACCTCGTGTGCTTTGCGGCATCGACCAGAAGGCGGGTGGCACCTGGTTAGGGGTCAATCAGAACGGATTGTTCGTGGGACTGTGCAACCGGGCGACGACCATGCCGTTGTTTGGGCAACGCTCCCGTGGCTTGCTAGCACTTGACCTGCTTCGCTGCACCTCCGCTTCGCGTGCGTTGGAGAAGGCCGAAACGGAGTTTGCCAAGACTCGCTACGACGGGTGCAACATCATCATCGCCGACGGCAAGAACGGCTATGCCATTCATGCCGACGAGCGTCAGGAGGTTGTCGAACTGCGTGATGGATTGAACATCATCGGCGCTCGCAACCTCAACGATCCGGAGGACCAGCGGGTACAGATGGCCCGTCGGTTGCTCACCTTGCAGACGCTCGACTCCCCGGTGAAGTTCTTGGCCGTCGCGAGCAAGGTCTTTGCCCGTGCTCCGGTGGGTCCGGGCCGACCGAGTATGGTCATTCGCAACGGCGATTACGGGACAGTTAGCAGCACGCTGATCGCTCTCGGCGTCAAGCCCCGTGACGCGATCTATCAGTTCAGCAATGGCGCTCCGGACGAAGAGAAGTACGAAGACTTTTCCCCCATGCTTCGTGATATTCTCAGTCGCGGCCTTCGCGAGGCTCGCACCAAGGCCAAGGCTCAGAGTTAGCTGCGATCGAAAACGCCACGCCGTCTCCACCGATCGCAACGGTGCCGAGACGGCTCGGTCAACGCCGGTCAAGAAACGCTGGTCCATTTCTTCTCCCGACAC
>JARFQX010000573.1 GCA_029287555.1 Rubripirellula sp.
GGCGTCCTGCACACCACCGGTGAGAATCACTGTGATGGGAATACTGATGAGAAATCCCACCCCAAGGCGATGAAAAAATCTCCTCATGCTGTGTCCTTCCTCATAGCCTGTTGTCGAATACGATTTCCCAATAGCGGATAAAACAGACGATCAGCGACAAATAACACGGGGTCGCGAATACGATTTCGACGGGCAAGCCGGTGATTGGGCTCTTAAAGCCGGTTTGATTCATCACTGCGGTTTCGCCGTAGACGCGGTACCCATTTGCCACGAACCACGACTCGAACGGCAAGTAGAGAGCGCTAATCAGAAGCACACCCACGACAAATCGTAACGGTAACGGCATGCCGATCATGAACTTGCCAACCATGACGGCTCCGATCGCAATCGCCAGCACCCGAATTCCCGTGTAAAGAAAACTGATGTCGCGATAGACGTACGACCATGCCGGAAACTTATCGTTCTGGACGACCGGTTCCACCAGCAATTCGAAGAAAAACACGCCGATAAACGCGAGCACGACGGCCCGCAGCCATTTTCGCTTCCTGACCGGAACCAACGCCGCACTATCGATCACGAAGCTCCAGTACTTGTAGAAGGCGATCACAAGCGTCGTAAACACCGGAACGTAATACAGGATCTCGATCGGCACACCCATCATCGAGATTCCGGACACGGCTTGCAGAACCTCGGGACTGTATTTCCGGATTCCCAGGGCAACGACGACTATCTCAGCAACGGTGACGACCGCCAGAAGAATGCCGACGTAGATCGCAAACCGCTTTGGCTCCCTGTCATGTGAAAACCAACGATCGACGGAAACCACAACGCCCAGTATCAGCGTGGTCCAACCGACCGTCAAAACCCAACTGACATCGCAATAGACGTACGCGAATCGCCCCAGATGCTCGTTGTGCCACATTGGCGAAGTGAACAACTCGAACAGGAACACGCCGGTCATCATTACGACGGCTCTCAGCCACAATCGCTTGGTGAACCGATTGAGAAAGAGAAATGTGCTGACGGCCGCGATGAGGACGAATATGTCGAACGCCAAAATCGGCCACGTGGCGACCCTTTCGGACGCGCGCTGAGCCACCGCCTTCACTAGGCCATCCTCTTGTAGGACCTGCAAATAGTCACCGCAGGACGCGACCATCATGAAGGCGTGAATCATCGGCCTCACCGTCTCCTAGTTTGTCATCGCGGGCTGGTCGTCTCGGTCGTGACACGACCGGTCACCGTCCGAAACGGTCTGCAACTTCCGCGATTCGGCGTCTTTGATTTTGCAGCCGCCCCACTTGGCCTGGCAAAACTCAGGCAACGTGCTCAACCGGTCCCATATCTGCCAAAGTGGCTCCTCAAGAACATTGCCAAATTTGGCATGGTTGAAATCACAGGACATCATGTCTCCGTACGGCGACAGATAAAAGTAACTCGTTCCGCATGAGCAGCCGACACTGCGGTGACTGCTCATGTATGCAAGGAAGGTGACTCCTGGATACCGATCGTCGCGATTGTAAGGTACCGCCGATTGGATCATCTCCTCGAGCCAATCGTGGTTGTCGACCAGGTCCGTTCGCGCCTTGTACCGCCCAGTCGGCATTGCATCGAACACAAAGACCTCGTGAACACCGACGCCCTTCGCCAGCTCAATGATCCTTTGCAACTCGCCGGCCTGCCAAGCCTCCGGCGTCATGGTGGCTGAGAAACCAGTGGAGTACCCGAGACTCAAGGCCCGCTGGATGCCCCGCAGCGCGCGCTGATGAAGGCCTGGCGTGCCGCGAAACTCATCATGTTGCTGGGGATCGGCGGCGTCAATACTGACGAAGACACTGTCCAGACCTGCCCGTCTAAGCTCCTTGGCTTGCTCCTCCAACGCCCATCCGTTGGTGAACAGCAACGTTGTGGAACGGTCTTTGTCGACAGACCCAACGATCTGCGCGAAGTCCTTCCGGAGTAACGGTTCACCACCGACAAAGTTGATCACCGACACACCCAGGTCTTGGGCATCCGCGATCGCCTTCGATGCTTGCTGCAAAGTAAGGGTTGCTCTCCCTTTCTCTTCGACAGCGCTAAAGAAACTGCAATGTTCACAGGCAGCGTTGCAGACATCGTTGACGGCAATGCTCATCAAGTTCGGCATATTGCGATTCTGTATCGTGCGATACAGCGTTCGCGCGACAAAGTTGGCGGCCGGTTTGGTGAAGAGCGCCGGAGTCATGAGCGAGTAAACCGGGTTTCCGTCGCGGAAGTGAATGATTTTATTGTGGTTCAAATAGATCCGGTACACGATGTCCACGAAGTCAACGCCGGAGCGAAGAGAGTTCCTGGCCAGAAGCCACCGGAGTCGTAATCGAGAAAGAAATGACTGCATCGTAATCACCTAACCGACGGGTGGCGGTTGACTAACGGATAGAGGTTTTGAATCTCCTAGCACATGCGAGGGTACCGCAAATCGCCAGCGTCTACCACTCGCGGAGTATCAGCTGGCGTATTCTTGCGCCCTGATTGACGCTCATCAGACGTTATCCGGCCGATGCTGTCGTTACCTTCGCGATCATGGTGTCAAGCAAAGTGCCCGACCACGATAGCTCATGCGAAGGTGGCTTCATGCTTCGGTGTGCGAGCCAATTTGAACGCTAACCATCCGCCTTAACCAATTCGTCGTCAGGTCGCCAACACAGCAAGCCCGGAGCTCTTGTTGGGCGTCCATTGGAGTGCGGGTCGTCAATTTTTTGGAATTCTGCAGATAACCAGCTCCCACATTCGGGCTCTACGGAAGTTGACTGAAAACTTGTTGGCGTGACAACGCCAACCGTGACATCTCCTACAATGATGATCGTTGAGGCATTCGAACGGAGACTTCAGTAGTTGAAACAGCAACGACGAACTGGTTGGCTAAGCGATAGTAACGGGAGCGATCGTGTTTCCGTTTCGTCCCCGGATTCCCAGCAAAGCGACGGTGTGGTGCGCGTTGACTCCGATTCCAATGATCACCCGATCACCCGGCACAAACCCGGCTTGGAAGGCTTGCTGCGGGCCATAGGCCTTGATGTGGTTTACCAGCGGGGCGAGGGAGACTTGCTGTACTACCGTTGCAGCGATCGGCAAGAAGTCGAGGTCGTTGACTTTGTTGGTGGGTACGGCGCCTTGTTGTTGGGACATCACCATCCAGAGATCGTTGCGGCGATGACGAAGTTTCTCGCTTCGACGCAGGCGAATCACGTCCAGGGATCGATCCGGCCCGGAGCTCGGCAACTGGCCGACGCGCTGAACGCAAGGAGCCGCGGCGATTACTGCACCATCCTGGCCAATTCCGGTACCGAATCGGTCGAAGCCGCTTTGAAACATGCGCAGCTGGAAAC
>JARFQX010000633.1 GCA_029287555.1 Rubripirellula sp.
CCCAGGACCTGTGTCCATAACGCCTGGATCTCCCGCACTGGAGTGAAGAACCGATGGCCACCCAGATCGAAGTAATTCCCGCGGAATTGCTCTGTCCGGGCTAGCCCACCGACCATGTGATTCTTTTCCAGGACCACCGGACGTTGGCCCCGACGTGTCAATTCGTAGGCCGACGTAAGCCCGGCGGGGCCCCCACCAATGACGATGACGGGGCGCTCCGTGGGGCGGTGTCGCGCAGAGACAGTTGATTCCACAATCGGATCTTCCGGCATTCGTGAAGTCGGTGGGCAATCTCGTGGAGTCGCACTGGCTCGTCATCGACCACTCTACTTTGGCTCCATCGGCCGTCAAGCCATCATGACCCATTCTCCAGGAATCCGATTTCGGAATACCGTCTTGCCCGACGGGCCCAAAAGCCGTACGGCTACGTCTCCCGTTAAAGTCTGTAGATCACATGCGTTTCGGCCTGAACCACACATTGACCGATTTCGTCCAGATGCTCGATGACGCCCGCGTGGTGTTCGAAGAACGGACGTCCGGAATACGCAACTGTTTCATCAAGGCTTGTTTCGTCTAGCCACTTTGAGTGCGGAGGTAGCGATGACGCTTCGAGGCTCGCTCCCCGGCATTGAAACGCGTCAACGCCACTGGCAGAGCGAGTCGATGTAATCGGCGCTGCCGTCGAGTTTCCATGGGTCGAGCTGGGCTTGCGACTTGAGTTGTTGACCGCGGCGCATGGGGGTGACAAAGAAGCGGCAGTCGACTTCCGGGATCGCGGTCAGGTCGCCCCAAAGCTTTTCGAATTGGGCGACTGGAAAGACATCTTCCTGGGCATGTCCCCAACGTTTCTTGACATCTTTGAGCGTGATGTAGGTGGGCAGCTTCGCGGCCATCTTGCGCACGGCGGTCTCCGTTCGATCATCGTGTTGCAAATCGCGGCGCGTCAGTCCCATCACGTCCAAGAGCCGATCGATGTCGATCCAGGTCGTCATCGAGTTGTAGTAGGTCAGGCCAAACTCCGCTTCCTCGTTCGGCATCGCCAGCCCTTCGACAAGTCGTGGGCGACCATCGACCCGGGCGAGTCCGCCACCACGATCCTCGATGCGACGTGAAATCACTTCAAAACTGAGCGTGCTGGCGACGTCGATATGTTGGCCCAGCAAACCGGGATCAACATTGGCGCCGAGGGTGTCAATGTTGTGAAGCATCAAGTAGCGCAGAGACGGTTGCTTGGAAAGCATCTGCTTCAAGACACCGTTGCGAATCATGTTTGGCACTTCATACCAGTGACCGACCGGGTGGATGCACTGGTGGGGCAGATTGTCGGTGTAGTCGTTTCCCTCGCCCGCCTGTTGGGCCCAGTTGATCAGTGCTTGGCGCAGGCTTTCGCGAACCTTCTGCTGTTGTTCGTCAAGGACCTGCTGAGGGGTTTCTTCCCAAAGAAAACGCAGGTCACGAACCATCGGAACCATTCGCAAGCCGATGCTTCGTCCGGAGGAAACGTAGAGTGGCCCGTCGAATCCAAAGTTGTCCGTCGCGGAGAGTTGTTCGCGAATCGGCTTGTCCGTCAAGTAGCTCGTGGTGACGACGTGGGGAATCGTACCCCCGTACTTGGAGCTTGTTTTGCGGTTCTTGGCGAGGTGGACCTCGAGAAAACAGCGGTGACGTCCGGCGAATCGGTTAAACGGATGCAGCGCCTTGCAAACACCGGCGCCTTCGGTCCAGCGGCTGCCGACTCCGGCGGCGAGGGAAACGACACCGACCTTGCCGTCACGAATCGCCTTGGCACCGAGATCGACCAGTTTTCTGGGAATCCCGTCTCGGAGGTCAATCACGTCGCTCGGTTCGACATCGCTGATGGTCGTCAGCGAGGACAAACGATTCTGTGACAGTCCGATCCGGCCGCTCCGCAGGTCATCGCGAATCGCTTCGTGTTGTTTCCGGTCAAAGCCGCATTCGGCAAGCACTTCCGAAAGGGTGGCGCCGGTGTCGGTCGTGTCCGAAGCACGCGGCAGCACGCTGTCGAGCAACAATCCCGCCGTTGAGCCTCCATGGTCGCGGCAACGGGCACCAATCTGCTCGAGTTCGAGCCGACGGTCGCGAGACAGATCACGAATCGGTTGGCGCAGCAGCTGCGGCAGCACGAGCGCGTAATAGCGATCGGGCATCGGCGCCGCTTCGCCTTCGATCAACTGTGCGGTCGTACCGTTGTCGTTGATCTTGAAGTCGTAGACCACCGGGTCCATCGCGAACGGCAGCGAGTGCTGCATTGCCCGTTTCGTTTGGACCATGGTCTCGGCGAGCCAATCCTGGGCCTGAGACTTAACAGCGGGATCGAAGATGAAGCCCATGCCTCCGCCCGCCATGCCACCAAGCATCCAGAATCCCCAGAAGCGTTCCCCGTACTTCTCGCGGCAGGCTTCAATCAGCACGTCGGTGAATCGGTTCGTTGCCCAGGGAATGATCGTTTGCAGCGGACCTTCGAAGTTGCGCGTGGTCAGCTCTCCGATCTTCCTTACGTCTCCGCGGCGTAGCGCGTCGACAACGTGATCGAGGATTTCGATCGCTTGTTGACGGCCCCGCCATTCACGTTCGCTACGCAGCAGGTAGCGCTGGGTGACCATTTCCAGAATCGGTCCGACATTCTGGGCCATGCCGCCATGGACAAGCACGAGGCTGTCCTGGATTTTCTGGCGTGTTTGAGGTGACGCTTCATCCGGTCCCAAAACGTGGTGCACCGGCATCAATCGCCCGCGGCTAATCCCGAATTCGGGGTCGCCCTCCTCTGCTGTCGTGCCGCAGATCAGTTTGATACCCGGCCAGACACCACCCGAATCCTGCCAGCCTCCGCCGCTGCCTCCGATCCACTCGCCGAGGATCGCCCGCGCCGCAACCAAACGGCGGTCGTTCTCGCAGAGCGGGCCGGTGAGCGATTCGATTTGGGAAGTGGCACGCATCAGGATGGCGATGAGAGATCCGAGTAGGTTGGTGGAAACGGCCAACCGGGATCCCTTGGGAATGTCGTTGATCTTGCTGACCAGTTCGATGCCTTTGCCGGGCCCGACCAACGTCTTGAGCAGTTCGGCGACGCTTTGGCGGCACCCGTCCAGGCCGGGCGGAACGATGCCGGCGGCAACGACCGCGGCCTTGAGCAGTCCCAAATAATCGCGGGCGAAATCGAACATCTCCGAGATCGAATCAATCTCGGCCGTTGCGCCGAGGTCGATACTGGCCAGGCGAATGGTAGGCTGGTCGATGATCCGTAGGTAGGTTTCGATCGGCGGCTGAGGCTCGGCATCACGGCCGCGCACCGCCAGATCCACCGACGCGTTTAAGACACGGGCACCTTCGGGAAAATCCATTCCCAAGAAAAAGATGTCACTCCAGGCGCTGTGGGAAAAGTCCATTCGCACCGCCGTGACCTCGCGCA
>JARFQX010000655.1 GCA_029287555.1 Rubripirellula sp.
GTGATGTTCGTGATGATGGACTGGGACCGTGAACGGGCGGATCTCGTGCAGCTGTTGAAGTCTCAGGGATTGGCTGTCCGCGTGATCTCCATGCGCACGGATCGCCAGCCGGATGGACTCGATCCTTCGGAGATCGTTGAGGCGCCGAGATGAGTCAAACATCCTGGAACGTAAAACGGTCGGTCGAAGCATTGCCAGTGCTGGCATCGTTGGTGTACGCAGCAATCGCGCTGGATCGCTGGGTGATAACCCTTGTCGCAGCAAGTGCGGTGGTAGTTACTATTGTCTTCGACCTCTCCGCATCGTCATCGACGCGTCGGTGGTACATCGCGGGCGGGATCGGGTGATTGGCGGGCTTGGTCACGCCATCTGCGAACGTCCTACCTTCTGCCCTGCTGCCACCGGTTGTGTTCAGCGCGCTGACCGGACTATTGATCGGTGTCGCAGTTTTTGCAGTCTTGGCTGGTCGTGTCGCCGCGGCATGGATATCGGCTTGGCTGTTGGTGGCAGTGAGCGGACAAGTTGAAATGTCCCCGGCCTTAGGCCTCTCCCTGGCTGCGTTTATCGGCGTTTCGCTGCTCGCGGCAGCGTTTCGTGCGGGCGTTTTTCAAGCCGGCACGCGCGTCATACTTCCTCTAGGCCTATTCGCCGTGATGGTGACGCTTGCCACGTTCGGAATCGCGTCCGGACTAAGACAGTTGGATGGTGCGTTTCTGCAGACGCTGGAGACACTCTTCAATGCAAACGCAACTTCGCCGACAACCGGTATTGGTCGTGAAATAACGATCAACGCCAGGAGTTCGATTACTTTGTCGCAAGTTCCTGTCCTGGAACTTTCTGCCCAGTCCGGTCTCTTGCGAACCCACGTGATGGACCAGTTTGATGGCCAAAAATGGTCGGTGTCATCACAACTTGGTCTGACCACTCACGCGCTAGCGGAAGTTCCGATTCGCCCAGATTCCGAGCGAAGCATTGAGATGATACCGCTTGATGACTTGCGTGACTCACTGCCATCCCCAGCAGGCACGTGGGAAGTGCGCGGCGCTCGACCGCGGGTCGCCGGCGGATGGATCCTCCGAGGTGAGACGAAAGCCGCTGCAGTGACGCTGATTGGGGATTCACAAGAACGGCTTCCGCATGAGGTCCCGAGACCAGAGTATCTGGCTTTACCCGATGACCTGAGCCAGATACTCGGCCCCATTGCCGAGCAATTGACTCGCGCGGTCACATCAAACCGTTCAAAGGCAGAGCATATCGAAGGGTTCTTTCACAACAACTTCGAATACTCGCTTGAAACAGATCTGTCGGGTCAGGATCACCCGCTCGTCACGTTCGTGAAAGAGCATCGCCCCGCGTATTGCATCTACTTTGCGAGTGCGATGGCGGTCTTGCTTCGCACTCAAGGAATTCCCGCTCGAGTCGTCAGCGGATTCGCGCCGGTGGAAATCAATCCTCTGACCAATCGCGTCACGATTCGTCAGCGAGACGCCCACGCATGGGTAGAAGCTTGGATTGATCAGGAAGGACGCTTTGTCGCCTTTGATCCCACGCCGAGCAGTTCTCGTGAAAAGGTGATCGGACACTCTGGCCAACCCGGCGTCATATCCGCCATTTTTGGAGCGGCCGGATCGGCGATTCGGCGGATCTGGTCAGCGCTGCAGCGCGATCCCGCCCGTACGTTGGCGCGGGTTTTCAAATCGCCGATCTCCTGGTTGCTTCTGGCCGGACTGACGATCTATCTTTTTGCTCGACGAAGGTCAAAACACAGTGCATCATCGGTGGACGCGTTCAGGACGGAATCTTCCAATCCGCTGCTGCGCCAAATATACACTCGCTACGTCCAATCGCTGCAGCTCGCGGGCGTTACACCCCATCCATGGGAAACGGAAGACGAGCTGATCGCGCGGTTGTCGGACACCATCGACCCAGCAATGGCTGACTCGGCCGCTGAATTCATGGCCCGTTACAGGCGGGCTCGGTTTCGCGGAGAAGCGGTCAACGAACAGCTACTGGAACTGGCGAAACTGGGCCAACCGGATCGCAGCCGGCGGACTTCACCATATCGTCCTGAGCCAGAAAACGAATCGTGATCCGGACGATTCCATGACCTCGAGTGCTTCATCCATCTTTGGTTTTGGGGCGACGCAAAGAGGGGCAGGAACCAAAAATGCGAAGTTTCTCGAGTAGGTCAGGCTGTGCCTGGACTGAGCAATCTGTTGAAAAACTCCGTGGAAATTGGTGTTGGCATTGTAGGCGATATTTGTTCCATTTTGGGTTTTGTTTCGCGTCTAAAGATGGATCAAGGAGTCAGGGATGCTTCAGACAACAGATGGAACCGTTTACAAGTCTCGCCGCAAAGTACTCGTTGAGTTCTTTCGTCGCAGTCGTGATCAGTGGAAGCAGAAGTGCAAGGACGTCCGAGCTGAATTGAAGAGGTCCACCAACCGCAATCGGTGGTTGGAAACCAGTCGCGACAACTGGAAGGCCAAAGCACGAGAACTGGAAGCCGAACTCTACGCTGTTCGCGAGGAGCAAAAAACAATCAGCCACTGACATCCGCCGATCCCGGGTTGCTCGTGCGTCCCGCCCGGCACCTGTATGAAGTTGGAATCATCAAGCTGTTCCTCGATGCGATCCTGGCGGCAGCCACGAGTATCCGAGGCACTTCGGCTGTGTTGGAGTTGATCATTAGGCATCTCCCGTTCGCAAATCTTTCGCCGCAGCCGAATTCAGGGCGAATGTGGCTGCTTCGTGTCGGATTGTTTCAGCTCACCCGAGAGAAGGAACGCGCTGACGACTGGGTGTGGATGATGGACCACACGGTACAGCTGGGACAGTATAAGTGCCTGATCATTCTTGGTATCCGACTGTCTCAATGGGATCAGTCGCGCCCACTGCGTCACAAGGACATGACGTTGTTGAACCTCACGCCGATGGAATCTTCCAGTGGTGAAGCGGTGCACGAACAGCTCAAGGCGACGGTCAAATTGACCGGTCCGCCACGTGCTGTCGTCAGCGACCAAGGGTCTGACCTAGTGCGGTCGATGCAGTTTTTTCGGCAAGATCAGCCATCTGTCCGACACCAGCTGGATATGAAACACAAGAACGCGAGACTGCTCAAAGCACAGCTCGACAGCGATCCCCGCTGGAGCGAATTTGTCACGCGGGCCAACGTCGCCAAGTTGGGGACGACTCAGACGTCACTTGCATTCTTAAATCCACCAGGCTTGAAAACCAAGGCGCGTTACATGAACCTCGACACACTGGTCGAGTGGGGGTCACGGACATTGGCCTGGCTGGACAGCCCGGCCCGTGAGGCGTTGTCGGCGGATGATCGGCTCAAAGTTCAGAAGAAACTCGGCTGGCTCGGTTCGTACCGTCGGGCGTTAAAACGCTGGTCGGAACTCCTTCACGTTGCTCGCACGGCCGAGTCTGCAGTGCATGCCGGAATTCACGCGACGATTGGCGAGGAAATACGAATGGAGTTGGAGCCGATCATCACCACACCGGCCGCCCGTCGGATGTGCAAGGAGGTTCTTGAGTTTCTAACGACGCAATCATCGGGGTTGTCCGAGGGAACTCGGTTGATCGGTTCGACGGAAGTTCTCGAATCGATCATCGGTCGATACAAGCGTCTTCAAAGCACTCACAGCAAAGGAGGGATGACGGCGATGCTTCTGAGCATTGGAGCAATCGTGGGGCAACGTTCGCGTGAGCTCATACAGCAAGCCCTCGAGCAGATCCGCACGTCAGACGTAACCGACTGGTGTGCCGAGCATCTGGGGCGCACAATACAGGGGCAGAAAAGAGCCTCGCACCGCGCTACAAAAAGTGGATAGAAAACACCTCGCAGATTGCTCAGTCCAGGCATTGCCTCAATCCGCATAGGTCAAGCAGCTGGTACCAGTCGGAACAGTTGCGTGCCAAACGTGTAACGTCAAACGCAAACACCGCGCCAGCCTGATCGAGAGACACTCGGCTTACCAAGTCTTGAAAACCAAGTCGTCCTTGTGACGTGCTTCCAGTCATGCCGAGATCACTAT
>JARFQX010000738.1 GCA_029287555.1 Rubripirellula sp.
CCCCCCCCCCCCCCCCTTAACCCCATAAGACGGCATACGAGATTAGGTCGTTGGTCTCGTGGGCTCGGAGATGTGTATAAGAGACAGAGCCACTAGCCACTAGCCCCTCGCCACTCGCCACTCGCCACTCGCCACTAGCCCCTCGCCCCTCGCCACTCGCCACTCGCCCCTCGCCCCTCGCCACTCGCCACTCCTCACCCGCCCCTAGGCGCCGAGTCGATAGAGCCATTGCAGCACCGAGACTGCAAAGATGCCCATCGCGGTGACCGCGATCATCGTTTGGGTCCGCTCGCCGGGGACCTGCGCGGTAAAGAGGGCCCTGAGGGCGAGGAAGGCGATCCACATGGCAAAAAGAGCAAACAAAAATCCACCCAAGCTCGTGCGAAGACTTTCGTACCAGTTGCCTCGCGTCAAATGCGCCCACGAGGTGGTCATCCCGCAACCAGGACAGCGAATTCCCAAGATCAGACGCATCGAGCAGGGAGGCAGCCCGAGTTGCTGATGAGTACCGAGCCCCGAGGAGTTTGGCTCCAGGTGGCGTGCCAAACCCAATGCCAACAATGGGACCAACGCGGTGATTGCCGCGAAGAATCGAATCCGGGCCTCGATCCGGCGCTCCCCCAGACCCGGACAGCTTCCCCACCCCGATTGACTCTCGGCCGGCTCGGAGAAGTCCGTCACTTGGCTCCCTTGCGGGCTGCGTCGATCTTGATTCGCGATGACGCTTCGGTCACGCGTTGGATGGCTCATTGCGAAGCGGTTGTGAAAAACGTGAAAAAGTTTTCTTGATCGCGGCCCCAAGAGCCGTTGACGGCTCAAGGATCGCTCCGTAAATTTTTCTCCTTGCCCTCAAATCATTCGAAGGCATCTCTAGCGACTTTGGTAGGTAGCTGGTGAGAATTTCTCTCATGGCCTCACCGGATCGCTGGCGGACCCCACTTTTAACCACCCCTCTTGCTGGTCATCGATCGTGTCTGCTGGAGCAAGCGAAGTCATTCGAATTCGTATGGAAGCGTACGACCACTCCGTGCTCGATCAGAGTGCCCAGGAGATTGTGGATACGGTGAAACGAACGCACAGTGAGGTGCACGGACCGATTCCGTTGCCGACTCGAGTCGAGCGTTACACCGTGTTATCGGGTCCGTTTGTGAACAAGAAGTCTCGTCAGCAGTACGAGATTCGCACACACAAACGATTGATTGACATTGTCCAGGCAACCGCCAAGACGATTGAAGCCCTAAATAAATTGAGTCTCCCGGCCGGCGTTGACATCAAGATCAAGGCATCTGCGAGGTAGCCACATCGTGAGTTGTGGCTCCGGGCGCTGAACCCACGGGCCGCTACCCCACGGGCCCGGGAGTTGTCTCTTCGAGATTCGCACCCCTTTGGTGCGTAAGTCGAGAAGCTAACACGCAGTTATCGGTAACGGTTTCCGGATGAACGGAAGCTCGGTCGATAACCCCGGTGTGGTGCAGTTTCATCTCGGTGGGTGAGAGCCAACGGCTCATTTCCCAGCGGGAAAGCTGCCTTGATCGGTGGTTCGGCCAGGCGAACTTGGAATCCAACACGAAAGACGGGCGTCCCGAGTGAAAAACGGGGCGGGATTACTATGTCACCATCAATTCTCGGCCGCAAAGTCGGGATGACGCAGGTTTACCTCGAGGACGGTCAGGCAGTGCCGGTGACCGTGATTCAGGCTGGGCCGTGTCACGTCCTACAGGTGCGTAGCGAAGATCGTGATGGCTTCCAGGCCGTTCAGTTGGGTTTCGAGGATATGCCGCGGCGACTTGCCAGCCGAGCTCAGCGTGGACACGTGGCCAAGCTGGAAAGTAAGCGGGCGAAGAAACGCTCGGCGGCTGGAGTCGAGTTGGTTGCCAAGGCGGATTGCGAGCCGCAGCGATTCGTTCGCGAATTCCGCGGCGAGTCCGATCTCGAAGTGGGCGCAACGGTGACCGTCGATTTGTTCGCCGACGTCAAACGCGTGGACGTGACCGGAACCAGCAAGGGGCGCGGCTACGCTGGCGTTATGAAACGACACAATTTCTCTGGTCAGCGGGCCTCGCACGGCGTCAAGAAGGTTCATCGTCATCCTGGCGGCACCGGCTGCAGCGCCTCGCCGAGCCGAACCTTCAAAGGTCGTCGGATGGCTGGTCAGTACGGCAATGTGAAGTCCACCTCGCGTAACTTGGAACTGGTGCGGGTCGATGCCGAGAACAATTTGTTGCTCGTCCGCGGTGCCGTCCCCGGCCCCAATGGTGGATTTGTGAGCATCCGCGAAACGAACAAGGTGGGTTAGGGATCATGGCCACATTGAAGGTTTACGACGAGGCCGGCGGTGAGGTCGGCACCTACGAGATTGACACCGAGCAGATTGCTGATCGCGTCAACAAGCAACTGCTTCACGACGCGGTGGTGATGTATCAGGCCAATCAGCGGCAAGGAACGCACTGTGCCAAAACCCGCGGCGAGGTGGCGGGTTCCACCAAGAAGATGTATCGGCAAAAGGGGACCGGCAACGCTCGAGCCGGCAGCAAACGAACCAACATCCGTCGTGGCGGAGGCGTCGCTCGGACCGTGAAGCCCCGCGATTACAGCTATCGGATGAATCGCAAGGCGGTTCGGCTGGCGACCCGCATGGCGATTCGATCGAAGATTGAAGATGGCGAGTTTGTCGTCGTCGATAAGCTCGGTTTCGACCAACCCAAGACGAGCCGCATGGCGTCAGTGCTCAAGGCGCTCGGTTTAGATGGGGGCACCACATTGGTGGCCACGGCGGACTACGACTCAGCGGTTTACAAGAGTGGTCGCAACATCACCGGTGTCTCGGTCCAGCCAGTGCGTGAACTCAATGCCCTTTCGGTGCTAAAGCCTCGTCGCATCCTGGTGACTCGGGATGCGTTGGACAAGATCAAGGACGGAACCTTTGCGACGGGTTCCCCCGCCAGTGATGCGGCCGCCAGCGGACAACCGGCCTAACTCGAACAAGACGAAGTGAACATCGATGAGTAGGATCCAGCCCCCACCACCGAAGGCCAGTAAGCTCCAGCTCGAGCCGCATCAAATTTTGTTGCGTCCGCTGGTCACCGAGAAGGGTGTCCATCGGGCGACGCGAAACAACCAGTATGCATTCGAGATTCATCGCGAAGCGACCAAATTCGACGTCAAGCGTGCCGTGGAGGAGTTGTTCGACGTCAAGGTCGCGAAAGTTCGCACCCAGAAGCGCAAGGGAAAGATGCGGCGGTACCGTTTTCGCTATGGCCGCACGGCGGACTGGAAAAAGGCGATCGTGCAGCTTCACGAAGATCACCGAATCGACTTCTTTTAATCGCCATCACGTTGAACCTTGTCGCGACTTCGGGTCACGACGCCAATCCAAGACACTCAACCGTATTCCTGGCAACACTGAACTGATCCATGGGCATTCGAGTCTACAAGCCGACCAGCGCTGGACGACGCAACGCGTCGGTGAGCGACTTTGCCGAGCTGACGCCGGGCTACAAACCCGAAAAGTCTCTGTTGCGACCGAAGCGAAAGACCGGTGGTCGTAATAATCAGGGTAAGATCACCTCGCGGCACCGTGGCGGCGGCCACAAGCAGCTCTATCGCGTCGTCGATTTCCGGCGTGCCAAGGACGGCGTGTCCGCGACGGTCGACTCGGTTCAATATGATCCCAATCGTTCCGCGCGAATCGCGCTGCTGCACTATGCCGACGGCGATAAGGCTTACGTGGTTGCAGCCGCCGGCGTGAAGGCGGGCGACAAGTTGCAGAACGGCCCCGAAGCGCCACCGGTTGTCGGCAACTGTTTGCCACTGAAGCACATTCCCTTGGGGACGAGCGTTTGCTGCATTGAGCTCCGGGCAGGTCGCGGTGCGGTGCTCTGCCGCTCCGCCGGCACGCAGGCCACTTTGATGGCTCGCGAGGCGGATTGGGCCCAGTTGTCATTGCCAAGTGGCGAGGTGCGTCGCGTGCCCAGTGAGTGCCGGGCCACGATCGGCCAGGTCGGCAACAGCGATCACATGAACGTTCGATTGGGCAAGGCCGGTCGGGCCCGTTGGCTCGGTCGACGACCTCACGTTCGTGGCACCGCCATGAACCCGATCGATCACCCGCACGGTGGCGGTGAAGGTCGCACCAAAGGCGGTCGACACCCGGTCAGCCCGTCCGGAAAGAGCGCCAAGGGCGGTGCCACTCGACAGAAACGCAAGCCCAGCAACAGCGCGATCGTCCGGCGACGCAAGAGCCGTCGCTACGGTCAGTTGAAGCTGCACAAGTAAGTAACAAATCAAAAAACGAGAAATCAAACGGTCACCCGCAAACGTACGTTGAAAGTTCATGAGCCGAAGTAGCAAGAAAGGCCCCTTCGTCGATCCAAAGCTGTTCTTCAAAGTGCAGAAACAGCAGCAGGGCGGCGGGGTCGAACCGATCAAGACTTGGGCGCGAGCCTGCACGATTGTTCCTGAATTCGTGAACGTCACGTTCATGGTTCACGACGGGCGCAAGCACGTGAAGGTGCACGTCACCGAAGACATGGTCGGTCACAAGCTCGGCGAGTTTGCTCCGACGCGGACGTTCAGGGGTCACAGCGGAAGGGGCAAGAAGTAATTTCTTGAGTCGACCAATGGCAAAGTTCAACGCACTCCACAAGAACGCACGCATCAGTGCCCGCAAGGTCCGCCTCCTGGCCGACATTGTTCGCGGCATGTATGCCGACGAAGCACTCGATACCTTGAAGTTTCAACCGCAGCGGGGAGCCCGCTTGCTGGAAAAGGTCATCAAGAGCGCCGTGGGCAATGCACAGGATCCCGATCAAAACGCCGGACGCAGCCACCGCATCGAGGAATTGGTGGTCACCGAGGTCTGCGTGGACGGCGGACCAATGTTCCGCCGCATCCGTCCTCGAGCCCGCGGCAGTGCGTTCATGATTAAGAAACGAAGCAGCCACATTCGTGTTGGCTTGACGCCAATCGATGAACTCTAGGCCCCGCTTCACCCAGTTATTCACAGTCGACGAGAACCTTCCAACGACAACGAGTCCCTGATGGGCCAGAAAGTCAACCCAATCGCATTCCGAACCGGCGTTACACGAGGCTGGTCCAGCCGATGGTACGCGTCGAAGCAGGACTTCGCGGAACTTCTCCTGGAAGATCGCAAGCTTCGCAATTTCATCCTGAATCACCCGAAGAAATCTCAGTACAAGAGTGCCGGGATTGATCGGATCGAGATCGAGCGGACTCGCGATGAAGTCCGTGTGATGATGTACGTCGCCCGCCCCGGCCTGATCATTGGAAAACGGGGTCAGGAGATCGAA
>JARFQX010000874.1 GCA_029287555.1 Rubripirellula sp.
GTCTCTCGGTCTGCCTGCGTCATGATCGTTGACGATGAAAAGCTCAACATCGAGGTGGTCAAAACCTATCTAAAGGAAGCGGGGTTCGCCAACTTTCTTTCGACCACCCATTCGCCGAGCGCCGTTGAGATGTTGCGCCAGCACAGGCCCGATATCGTGCTGCTCGACATCAACATGCCTGAAGTCACTGGCCTGGAGATCCTCGCCACGATGAGGCGTGATCCCAAGCTGAAAATCATTCCGGCGATCGTGCTGACAGCATCGAACGACCCCAAGATCAAATTGCAAGCTTTGCGATTGGGAGCATCCGACTTCCTGGCAAAACCGGTCGACCCAAGTGAGATGACGCTGCGTGTCGAGAACGTTCTCGCGGTGAAGGCGTATCAAGATCACTTAGCGGAGTACTCCGAGCGCCTCGAACACCAGGTTCGCATCCGAACCGAGGAGTTGGAACGGTCTCGACAGGAAGCCATC
Source organism: Rubripirellula sp. (assembly GCA_029287555.1). Taxonomy (GTDB): domain Bacteria; phylum Planctomycetota; class Planctomycetia; order Pirellulales; family Pirellulaceae; genus Rubripirellula. The sequence continues at coordinate 475 of JARFQX010000874.1, forward strand.
CACTGCCTGGCACGGGCTGGCGAGTACCGCGATGACGACACCGGTCATCATGTCACCCGGGTTGGTCGCTATTGCGGACAGATTGCCCTGGAACTCGGCTTTCCCACCGCTGCTGTCGAGTTGATCGAACAGGCTGCCCAGTTGCACGACGTCGGCAAGATTGGGATTCCTGACTCCATCTTGCACAAACCGGGTAAACTCGAACCGCACGAATACGAGATCATCCAGACACATTGCGACATCGGTCAACAGATCATCAATCCGCTGACCGACGAAGAATCCGCGCGGCTCAAAGCGCACACGGCAATCGGGCACCAGATCATGGGGTCGACTCATTCTCCGGTGCTCCGATTGGCGGCAGTGATTGCCGCCTCCCATCACGAAAAATGGGACGGATCGGGCTACCCGCAAGGCCTGTCCGGAGAAGCGATTCCTGTCGAGGGACGCATCGTCGCGGTCGCGGACGTGTTTGACGCACTCAGTTCGCCGAGGCCCTACAAAGAAGCATTCCAGCTTGAAAAGTGCTTCAACATCCTGGCCCAGGGCCGAGGCAAGCACTTTGATCCGGAGATTCTCGACGCTTTCTTCCGACGCAAAGAGCAGGTGATCCGTATCCGAGAAGACTACAAGGAGAACGACCACCGCCCCACTTGGTAGGTGGCAGCAAACTCGCTCACCCACTCGCCAGACGGCCCTCGCTTGCGGATACTCAAGGCAGGGCCAGCGGAACTCGTCGCTGGCAAAGGGCTGATCGAATGAGTTTGAGTTTCTCCGATGGTCGTCGATGACGATTGCACCACACGACCGTGAAAGCCAACGGCCAACTCGACGCCAGGCGGCGTCTTCCCCCACGGCGTTAACGAACCTGATCGCGGCCTTTCTCTTACTCTCGGGCTTCTTTCTTCCGCATTCGGTTGATTGCGATGACCGTTCACACCGACCGATCGACATTGCTCTGTCCATCGCCGCGGAAACCACCGATGCGAGCGGTTATCTCGCCTTGACCGTGTTCTGGCCCTTTCTGTTTGCCGGGCTAACGATTGTGATCATGCTCACACTCGTGCTGCTGCGACCGAGCTGGACCGAATACGGATTGCTGGCACTGCCGATCTTCACAGCTGCCGGATTGTCGGTAGCCTGGATCTTGTTGCTGTTCAGCGCGAGAGACGGCAGTCGACTAGCGATGATCATTGCCGTGATCGTGCTGCCGCCGGTCGCGTGCGTCGCCACAAGGATGGTCTGGCTGAGTCGGTCGGGCCACATCGCCGCGGCAGCAGCGTGGGGTCAAGGACTGGTGTGTGTCCTCGCCGCGTTCTCACTTAGATGGTTTTGGTTTCCCACGGTTGTGCGAATGCTGTGGGGCGGTCTTCTGTCGATTGCCGCAGCTGTTCTGATGATGTTGGCGTCGTGGTGCTGGATCTATCGAGCCCGATATGACTTGAGCGACCGATCGACTGCGCCGATGCCCATTCAAGTCTCTCTCGTTCAAATCTTAGGGGGGATAACGATAACCGCAATCGCCTTGAGTTATTGGAGATATTTGGGCTCGTCATGAGCGGCAACGACGATGCCGGAACGCGTCAACGGTCATTCTGATCGTGCTGCCGCACAAGATACTGCGAAGTCCAAACGTGAGATCGCCGAATCGAGATTCGCAAGTGCTTCCTTCGCCAAGTTGAAATCGGACGTTGACGCGGCCGACTCCACCTCCGACGCGGCACGAGCGATTGGTTCGGCGACAATCGCGTGGGCGGATTCTCGGATCGCCCGCACGATACGTTTGGCTGGCTCGGAATCGCCATTCTCGATTGCCTCTTTCAACTTGGGCAATAAGAATCGCATTCGCGAGACAGCTTCGTGAACGATCTGCTGGACCATGGCTTGATCGCCGCCAAGAATCTCTGCGGCGGCGTCCCAGTCGATTGAATCGCGGTCGTCGCAATCCGTTCGCTGCTGCGACGCATCGGACACTTCTGCCCCCAGCGTCGAATCCGGGCACGCGTCGGCCAACGCCCGCGATAATTCCTCTCGCTTGATGGGCTTGGCAAGGTAGGCGTCCATTCCGGCAGCGAGACAGCGATCTCGATCCCCTTTCATGGCATGAGCCGTCATCGCGATGATTGGGATGGGTCGTTCCGATCCCTGCTCCAACTTGCGGATCTGGCGAGTCGCCTCCAGGCCATCCATGTTGGGCATCTGAATGTCCATCAGGATGACATCGTAGTCGCCTTCTTGGAAAGCACTTAGCGCCTCGAGGCCATCTTCGGCCACGTCCACCGAGTGTCCCCATTTCCGCAGAAGTCCAACCGCCATGGCTTGGTTTGCTTTTCCATCCTCGACCAGAAGCACCGAGAGCGAGGGGGTGTTGTCGGCTCCAACCGCCTCACGTCGCTGCGCATGATCTTTCCCCCAGGGCTGCTGCGCGGCAATGCGAGGTGCCTGACTGAGAGAATCCGGCTGGCTCATTTTCACCGTAAAGGAAAAGGTAGTTCCTCCTCCGGCATTGTTTTCCACCGAAATCTCTCCACCGAGGGCGGCGACCAAACGAGACGCGATCGCCAAGCCCAGCCCGGTTCCCCCATACTGCCGCGTGGTTGACGTGTCGGCTTGCTCAAACGCCCGGAAGATCCGCTCGAGTTTGTCTTCGGGAATTCCAACACCCGTATCGCGGACGCTGAACCCGAGGGTGACCTGCCCCGGCCCGAGCTCGCGAGGCTGGACCGCCACCTCAACCTCGCCTTGGTCGGTGAATTTGATTGCGTTCCCAATCAGATTGGTGAGGACTTGCCGCAGGCGAACCGGATCGCCCACGAGCAGATTGGGCACCGCGGGATCAACGCTGGAAACCAGTGAGATTTTCTTCGCCCGCGCGCGAACATCCAGAGCCTTGACCACCGCAGCAAGCTCGTCACGCAAATCGAAGGCAATGGACTCCAACTCCATCTTGCCCGATTCGATTTTCGAGAAGTCCAACACTTGGTCGATGATCGACATCAAGGACGCGGCGGAATTGGCAACCGTTTCCAGATAGTCTCGCTGTTCGGGAGTCAACTTCGTATCAAGCACCAGTTCGGTCATCCCAATGATCGCATTCATTGGAGTCCGGATCTCGTGACTCACATTGGCAAGGAAGTCGTTCTTGGCTCGGCTGGCCTCTTCCGCGACGTCGCGTGCCCGCCGCAACTCACGGTTGGCTTCGCGAGCGGCGTCGCGGGCGTCGGTCAAGTCCTGCTCGGCCTGCTTGCGGGCGCTGATGTCGGAAATCGTCGCTTGCAACAGTTTCCGATCTCCGTAGGGCAGGGGGACCAACCGAACCTCACATGGGATGTCGTTGCCATCGGCGTCTCGATGAACCCAATCGAACACCATGCGCTGGCCCGACAACGCCATTTCAATCATCTCCTTGGCCAACTGAGAAGACGGAATTCCGCCCGGTTGATACTCGGGACTTAATTCAATGGGGTGATGCTTCACGATCTCTTCCCGACTCATCCGAAAGAGAGCCTCGGCGTGCCGATTGGCATCGCAAAAACGCCCGTTGTCCACATCGAGAGTCACGCTGGCATCCGGCGAGTGCTCCACGAGCAAGCGAAAGCGTGCCTCGCTTTCGCGTAATTGAATCTCGGCCAGCTTTTGCTGCGTGATCTCGCGCGCGACTCCGAACGTCCCAACGATCTCACCCGATTCATCTTGCAGCGGCATTTTCGTGACCAGCACCCAGCGGGGCAGCCCGCTACCCGTGACCGGCTGCTCTTCCTTATTCAGAATTGGCACCCCGGTCTCAATGATCTGTCGCTCATCCTCTCCCGCCTCGCGAGGCAGGTCTCCCTGCCAAATATCCGCATCCGACTTGCCAACGAATTCAGCTGGATCAGCAATCCCCACATCATCCGCCATCGCCCGATTCACTTTCAAGAAGCGACCTTCACGATCTTTGAAGAATACGGCATCGGGAATTTTGTCGACCAGCGAGTTGAGCAAGAAACGGTCCCGGTTTAACTGTGCATTGGCTTCCTCTAACTGTCGCGTTCGGTTGGTAACGATCACATCAAGCCTTGAGTTCACATCTCGAAGCTTTCGGTTGACCTGCAACAGTTTCTTCTCAACGCCAAGGTACGACCGCACCGCCACAACGAAGGCGGTGACGTAGCCCGTGACTCGCAAGAAGTGCCACCACCACCAGGTGAGATCCCATGGACTGGAGAAGTAAAGCAGCATCGCCGACGTGGCAAACAAAACCATGGGGACCGAGAGGAGCCAATCGGTGATGTCGTGATATCGGTGAAAACGGCTGATGAAGAACACCCCCGCGACGACGAATCCAAGACCACCGAGTCCGTTGAGGCCGATGGCCATCCCGGTAAACTCGTTGCCGTTGGTCAAGCGGGGAATGACGGCGGGGAGCCAAAGAGAACCGGCGCCCACCACCAAAGCCGCCAAGAGGGCCGCGGCCGGAAGGAAGCTCTGACTTCGATGGGTCAGCCCGCGCGATCCGACCCAAACCATCGCGAAGGTCATGCCCCCAATGAACACCGCGAGAGAGTGAAGCCAAAAACCAACATTGTCAGGCAGTGCAATCGCGTGAATCCCATCCAATACCCCCATCGACGCGAAACCGGTCGCCGCCCAAGTGAAGTAACCGCGGTCGGCGTGACTGGTGTGCTGCTCAACCAGTAAAATTCCGGCAATCAAGATTGCCAGGACCGCACCGAGCGTTTCAAGACAGCCGTGGAGGCCGACTCGCTCAAAACCGACCTCAAAGAATGACAACCCGATGCCAATCAGCGGCGTCAGGATCGTCAGCGTCGCTCCGCCAATCGTCCAAGTTTTGATAGATCTCGGAGGCATGGGAGGCAAACAACTCCTGGCCATCGGGAGAAACACGAACCTTGTGAACTTCGCATTATATCGCCGCCCCACAAATAGAGTGGCGAACAAATGTCTACCCGTCCAAAGATCCCGCGTTTGACTGAGCACCCGAGAGAAGAAGCTGACAACCGCCGCAGGTCACCGATCCAGGCCTTTCGGCCGAGGGCAACACGATTCTGCCCGGACAATGGGCATCAAGTCGCTGGACATCAAGTCATGGGACATCAAGCCTTTGGCAATCGCCAGCGCGGAACTCTCGCCCACTGCACCCGAGACGAGACGTTTCGAGACGATTTACCTTATCCTTGCTCGACTTATCACCACTGCTCGACGTGGGCCCCCTCCATCGCGGAGAACTCTGCGTAGACGGGCAGTTGGCTGCTGACCGACTCCGCTTCGGCCGCTGTGAGCTTGTACATCCTGGCGTAGTCCAGAAC
>JARFQX010000006.1 GCA_029287555.1 Rubripirellula sp.
CAATAGCAGCGAATCCGCGTCATCGAATGCTTCGGATTGCAACGCGGCATCAACATTGGCCGGTGAGAGACTCTCGATCCGATTCGCGACGGAGATTCTCGCCATGGCACCAAGCGGACCGCGGAACCGTCGTTCCCTCAATAATCCGCCACGGTCGTGCTCGTTGTCGGCTGCTCTATGGCGGTGCCTGATTGCCTGTCGAAGACGGATCACTCTGCCGACAGTGTTCCCGGTCTCCGTAGCTGGGTCGACGCCCGCGATTCCGTTTGCTTGATAGAACTCGATTAGTCGAGTTGCGATTTCCTCACCTTGATCGTCCTGTAGAAAGTGACCGGCCTCATCGATTCGGGCGTGGGGTTGCCCTTCCGCACCCGGAACGCTGTCGATCAGGAATTGTTGCGCTTCAAGCGATCCTTGCGCTCCAGCGTCGTTTGAACCCCAGATGGTCAAGAACGGCTTTTCGTAAGACTGTAGTCCTTCGAATGATGCCTGGTTCACTCCGGGAAGATCGTTACGAGCGAGGGGAATGACCGTGGTCAAGCCATGTAGATTCGACTACGTTGCGCCACAAGGACCGCATTGATATCCCCGCCGCTGCAAGTCAGCCGATACCAGCATGCGTCGTCCGCAGACAGCGCATTGAAGAATAGTCTTAATTTCGAAGATCGACACCGAGGCAATCATGGTTCCAGCGATAACGGGCGGGGCCTGCTTTCTCCAGCGTGGTAGTGGTTGTCGCGGGCGTGGGTTTTGGGGACAAGAAAAGCTGTGAGGGTGAATAGCCCGCCGAGAATCAGAAACCAGACAACCGCGATGCCGCTACTCCACGCGTTGTCCTTTCTCGAGTTCCCTCGATAATGAAAGAAGATACGACCTGCCTGAATTCAAGTGTTTTAGGGCCATCGGCTCCGTTTCCATCCACGGCAACCAGTGCACGCATCCCGCGCCGACGCCCTTTGCTTTTCTCCTTTTTTTGATTTCCTTGTCCCTGTTTCGTCCCTATTTGACAACTGTGTATATATCGGACTGGAGAACGCCTTATGGACACGAAAACGCTTTTTGAGATTCTCCTCCGCGAGAACACCGACATGCTCATCGCCTACATCCGAGCCGGTGTCCGTGACAGCCATGCTGTGGACGACCTTTATCAGGAAACCGTACTAACCGCTTGGAAACGGCTGGACACGTATGATCGAGAAAAACCGATTGGTCCCTGGCTGCGGGGGATCGCCGGGAAGTTGATGCTCGCACACTATCGCAAGGTGTCACGGGCGGCCGTGCCAATTGATGACCAAGCCCTCCAGTGGCTAAACGAACGCTTCGAGGCGATCCATGCGCAGCGCGGCGACACGTTCCATGAAAAATTGTCCGCTCTACGTGACTGCATCGATGCGTTGCCGGATACCTATCAGCGGCCGATCACGATGCGATACGCCGACTCGCGAAAGCTGAGCGAGATTGAGTCAACGCTGCAACTGGCTAAGGAAACACTGAAGAAGCGACTCTCACGCGCCAAGTCCCGTTTAGCCGAGTGTCTCGAACGCAAATTGGGAGTTGCGGGGACTTCTTGATGAATGAAAACGAGAAAGCAAAACAGGACGAGTTTCGAGAAGTCTGGATCGAATCGCTACTGGTGAGTGCGGCGAATCCACAAGAACACACGGATCGTGTTGCACGCGCGATGGAGCAAATTGGCAAAGATTCGGACGCACCGCATTCGGTCGACGCTGTTCGAGAGCAAGCCAGATCACTCCGCTGGTGGACGCTGGCCATCGCTGCGTCTTTCCTATTAGTGCTCCTGTTCCTGGTCGACAGTGGCGGGACCTCCGGTAAGGCCGTGGCTGCTGTTGAACGCTCGTTAAACGCCGCGGCCGAGCTGATGACTCGCAAGTACCTACTGCAGGTGGAATATCGGCCTGCCTTCGGCGGAGCAAGGACGATTGATCATCAGCTGTATGTGCAAGGCAAAGACCGTTTCGCGTTGCAACATCCTGGGCTGCTGCCCGGCACAAGTTTTTGGCTTGGCCATGCCGGCGTTGATTCCTGGGTCGTCCCTGCAATTGGTCCCGTCCTGAAGGGTGACGACACCTTCCTCAGTCGCTGGATTCGATCCAGGGAGGAACTCAACACTCCCTTCCTGCACATCACAACCTTGTTGACCCGCATGATGTCGCGCGGATACCAGCTGGAAACATTGAGTGACGAGGAGATCGTGATGCCCGACGGGCTAGCCGTCGAGTGTCAACATATTCGAGCTCAACGCATGAGTGCCAATGAACCGGACGGCCCTGACATAATCGACCTGTGGGCGAGTCTCGAATCAGGAATGGCGATGCGGCTGATTGCACGATGGGAACTGGCAGAAGATGAGATTGGCCGAGAATCGGTTGTCCTGACCTTTCAACATGATGAGCCATTGCTCGGGGAAGAATGGTTCACGGCTGAAGCCCACTACGAAGGGCAAAGGACCATCCTGCGGGCCGATTCGCAACCGACCGCAGAGCAACAAAGGTAAATCTCCAGCAATCGCATGCCCAATTGCGAACGTGATTCAATTCGATGCAAGGCATCGGGACAGAAGATTGCGTGGCTTCGAAAACGCGCGTTGGTCAACTCGGACCAGAGCGGTCCGCCAAAGCAGGTGCCTTTACACCGAGTAGCGAGTAGGCCCTCACAAAACCCAGCAACACTTCACTTTTTGTATCTATTGAGGAATCACGCGATGAAGGCGTACATACAAGTCACGATATTCACGCTGATGCTGTTGACGGTTACCACGAGCGACGGCCTAGCGCAGGGACTCTTGCAGAGGAAAGCCGGTGGCGACAGACGCAACGCGGCTGCCATAGAGCAGGCGAGTGGCGACTCCACCAACAAACGACAAGATGTCGAGGGCACGGTTTGGGAGTACAAAGTCATCGATCCGATAGAGAAAGATGACTCCAAGCAGACACAGATGTCGGGCCGAATTCGAGTGAAGCAGACAGCTGTTTTTGCTATCGGCAACGTCGAGATTAACGATGAAAGTGGGAGACG
>JARFQX010000008.1 GCA_029287555.1 Rubripirellula sp.
TCGTGCTCGTGCTCGTGCTCGTGCTCGTGCTCAGCGGAGCGGTACTCGTGATCGTATTGAGCGTCACGAGTCGCTGGTATTCGATTACGAGCACGAGCACCGTCGCAAGCGACTGAGCACGAGCACGGAGATTGCGAAATATTTCACAATCGCGCACGGCTATTTAGTCCCCGCACCCAAGTCCCCGAACCCACCGACCGCTCCAATGCGCCGCTCCGATCAACTTCGTGACATCACCATCGAGCGAGGTTACCTCGACTCGAACCCGTCCAGCGTGCTGTATCGCTGCGGGAAAACCCTGGTGCTCTGCACCGCTTCGCTCGAGGCGACCGTGCCGCCCTGGTTGGCGGGCAAAGGCAAGGGCTGGGTCACGGCCGAGTACAACATGCTTCCCGGCAGCACCAGTCCGCGCAAGCCGCGCGATCGTGGCGGAAAGATCGACGGGCGCACGACCGAAATCCAGCGGCTGATCGGCCGCAGTCTCCGATCAATCATCGATCTCGAAGCGCTCGGAGAGAACATGATCACCGTCGACTGCGACGTGCTGCAGGCCGACGGTGGGACGCGTACCGCATCGATCACCGGAGGTTTCATCGCGTTGGCCGACGCCGTGGCCCGCGCGGTTCCCGGTTCGACCGTCGGCAACGGACCGCTGAGGGACTCGGTGGCGGCCGTCAGCACGGGACTGGTCGATGGCGAGGTGAAATTGGATCTCGACTACGAACTCGATGTTGCCGCGGATGTCGACATGAACGTCATCATGACGGGAAGCGGGCGGTTCGTCGAAATCCAAGGCACCGGCGAAGAGGCCACTTTCGACGATCGGGAACTCGCCGAGATGCTGCGTCTGGCCAAGTCCGGCATCCGCGAACTCACGCGTTTGCAGATGGAAGCGTTAGAAGTGGTCACTTGACCCGAGGGTTCGCGTACCACACGACGTTGTTGCTGGCCCGCCCAGCAATCAGCAGATCGAGATCTCCGTCGGTGTCCATGTCGATCACCCGAATGTCATACGATTCCTGGTTCTCACCAACAACGTGCTTCTTGAACTCGCCCTTCCCATCGTTCTCATACCAGGCGGCGATCTTGTCGCCGTAGGCGCACGTGGCTGCGTCGACATCACCGTCACCGTCGATGTCGATCGCCGCCAGGCAATGGGGCTCCTTGATCTGCGCATCGATATCGTGCCGTCTCCAGTCTGGTCCCTCGAACCAGATCACACCGCGACCGTGACCACGTGAAGCGATGAAGTCCATCACGCCATCGCCGTTAACGTCGGCCGGGTGAATGTTGGTGGCGCCGGGCTCCTGATCGCTGATCATTGATTTCTTCCAAACGGACTCCGGTGACCGCGGTGCTCGCCACCATGCAAAATAATCGCCGGGGGAAGTGGCCTGCGGACCACCTTTGGCTCCCGTCGCGGCATCAAGCCGACCGTCACCGTCGACGTCTCCGACCCCCAAGTAATGAGTCAGTCCGGGCGCGTCGTTGTCGGCAAACACATGAGGCTGCCAGCGTTCAGCGACGTGCGGATCCTCCGGAACGCGAAACCAAGCAAGCGACTCCGGATGCGGCGGCTTGGGCTGGGCACTGGTGGCAAGCAGATCGAACTTGCCGTCCCCGTCCACATCGCCTTTGATCAGTCCGTGGATCCCGTGCACCGAGGTGTCCACGATTCGTCTCCGCCATCGATTTGTCGCGGCATCGCCGGGATTTTCAAGCCAGACGATCAGTCCAGGATTGTAACGAGCTCCGATGTAATCGAGATCACCGTCCCCATCCACGTCGAACGTCTCACTGTGAATGTAGGTTTGAACATCGGGGTGGTCATCGATCACGACCTCGGTCCAATCCGGCGCGACAAACAAACGAGTCGCGTTGCCGCTATCGCTGATCACATCGGGAAGGCCATCCCCGGTGTAATCAGCGGCGACCGCAGTCATCGAACGAAATCCCTGGTGAACGACGTGTTTAATCCAGGTCTCTTCCGCCGTGCTGGAGTTCTGCCCAAGAGCGATGCCAGCGATCGCGAACCCCACTATTCGCCTCGCCAAAACGGTCGTTGCTCTGGGAAAGAACCAAGTAAAGAGACTCATGCTGTGTTCCCCAACCAATTCATCGATGACGATCTCAACTTAAACGTGGTGGGCTCGCCCATTCATCGGCTTGCGAGTCCGAGTCGGTAGCTTACGAGCCTTCTTCTTCAGTCGCTGCGTCTTCCGTTTCTTCGACCGGTGTAGGCTCTCCGAGCATCTCTTCGAGCAGCCGATCCAATTCGCGACCACGTGCCTTGAGGGACACCACCTTGCCTTCCTGATCGACAAGAATCGCCGTCGGAATCGCCGTGATGCCATAGAAAGTCGCCAGCGGATTATCCCAACCTCGCTCGCCCTCTTTATCACTCATCGAGTTTGTCCAGGTCAGCTCCTCGTTCTCGACGTATTTCTGGCAGGCCTCGAGGGTGCGATCCAAATTAACGCCAAGGATGGCGAATCCCTTCTCACCGTAAAGTTCCAAGTTACGTTTCATGTTTGGAATCTCCGCCCGACAAGGGCCGCACCAGCTTGCCCAAAAGTCGACCAGCACGACCTTGCCCCGATACGAAGACCAGTCAAATGGCTCGCCCTCGGTCGTCGTCCCTTTAATCTCCATCACATTGCCGGGAAGGCGAACGCGACGCGCGGCGCCGAGCATCTTGGAGGCCCGTTCGCGTAGAGAGTCGTCGCTCGACTCGCTCATGCGTGCGGACATGTCTTCGTAGAGCGAAGCGGCAAGCTCGACAGCTTCGGAGCGGGCGAGCGCCCCAGCCAACGAATTAAAGACACTGTAGGCTTCGCGGTCAAACTCACCCTCGCTGTATAATTCCTGCAACTCAGCGATCATTTTTGATTGTTCTACCTCCGAGGCGTCGGCTGCCGTCGCGGCCCTCGCTTTGAAATCCTCAATCAAACCAATCCGCTGAAACTCAGGACGATCGTCTTCCTTTAACGATTTGAGCAGCGACTCCAGTGCTTGGCGCGACGGGGCATCGTATCGCCGCAGGAAATTGAGTGCTGCGAGTTGTTCGGTCAGCGCGCGTCGTTCCGACTCAAGCGAAACGCCGTCAAGTTCTCGGATCGCATCGGCACCGGCGACCGCCGCCTTCGCTGCTTGCACGACCGACTCCAACGTTCGGCCACGCTTACTCTTGACACGCTGGATGAAGGCGAACAACTCTTCCTCAGTAGCTCCCTCCGGAACGGCGAATGGATCGACTTCAGCGGCCTTCTCTTCCTCGTCTTCTTGGTCCGGCTTCGCAACCGCCGACGGCTCCTCACCAGCCTTCTCCTGAGCGCCGGCCAAGCCGGCGGGGAACACGATCAACATCAGCATTGCCAAGCAGAGGACGGGCAGACAACGACGCGCAACGGAATGAATAGCCATTAAGATCTTCTTTGCAAATCGGTGGGAGGTCCGACGAAACTTCGCTCTGAGTGTATCGGTGCCAAGCGCAAGATTCAAACAATCCGCAAGTGAGTCCCTGCATGCTGGATTCGAAACATGCGACCATCCCAGCCGGTTGCCGAGGGAGATCCGTGTCGGGCACTCCAAAAATGGCCGCTCGGGCGTTCCCCTGGGTTGAGGGCATGGATAGATGGCGGCCGCTTGCTCCGCACGGTATCGGTCGTCCCAACGCCGCAAACGAGCGGACGGCGGGTGTGAAAGGAGAGTCCTGACGGGCCTGGCATTTTTATTGCTCCGGACTGAGGCATACGGGCTGAACTGCTCAACTCAAAGCTCGTCCATGATCGCCCACACGGTTATCGAAGAAGAAGTACGCAGGGACGCGAGAGTCGCTGAGACGCGGGGAAAGAGATCGGGAGTGGGGCGCTTTGATCCTTCTTGCTTTGCGGCTCCCCGTTTCTCGCGTCTCGGCGTGAACTCTTCTTCTGTCGGTTTCTAGACCTCGCCTTCGCCAGCGTCGATCACTTCGCGGCGCCTCGAATTCGGACGAAACGGATCCTACCCCCGTCGTCCAACGCTAGACTGAGTGGGCCGACGGTTGGATCGAGGTCGCAACCAAAGCAAGTACAACCAATGACCTCCTGCACGCCTTGCCACTGGCTGGGGCACTGCGAGCTTCAATCGACTTCTGCTCATGGAGTGCCCGGCAATGGATCCTCGACTAGAGCCACTGCTCAAGGAAATTCGCGATTTAGAGAAGCTTGTTTCCGAGAAAATCCAAAATGCGACCGAAGGCCTGCCTCTTCACTTCGACAACGGGAAACCTGTCTTCGACTTGGAAACGCGCCGCAACCACGCGAAACTCGTCAAGCGGCTCCGGCAGTTTCTTCGTGACGCTCCGTTGCTTACCACTTTGACAACGCCTGTCATTTACTCGCTGCTGATTCCAATCTCACTGCTTGATCTATTGATCTGCATCTATCAATGGACATGCTTTCCCGTCTATCACATTCCGGCCGTGCGACGTGCCGATTACGTGGTGATCGACCGACACCGGCTTGCGTACTTGAACGTGATTGAGCGAGTTAATTGCGCCTACTGCGGATACGCAAACGGAGTGCTCGCTTTCGCTCGGGAGGTCGCTTCTCGCACCGAACAGTATTGGTGCCCGATTAAACATGCTCGCCGCGTCAAGAACTGCCACGCGCGACAGTGCCTATTCTGCGAATACGGGGACGCCGAGGGGTTTCGGCGGGAGTACGAATCATTAAGGAACGAGTTCGCAGATATCAAGCAAGGCGAAGAAGATTAGCCCAGCCCGTGCCTCTTACTCTTACTCGTGCTCGTGCTCGTGCTCGTGCTCGACTCGTGCTCGTGCTCGTACTCTTGCTCGATGCCTGCTCCCCGATGAGTCTCAGTCGTAACCCGTTGCAGAGTCGCTAGCAGCGCCGATTACGAGCACCGCTGCGCTGAGCACGATTACGAGCACCGCTGCGCTGAGCACGAGCACGAGCACCGCTGCGCTGAGCACGAGCACGAGCACGAGCACCGCGGCGCTGAGCTGAACACGATTGCGATCCTGGAGGCCCTCCGAGAAGAGGCCCGTTGGCGCGGGCGAGCTCGCGGCCTCAACTACCCTTGCCAAAGCGGTCCAATCGTTGGAATCCGGAGCGTCAAGATCCGCGTTGGGAGCCGGATTGGTAGATCGCCGGGTTGAGCGAGGGATCGTTGTACATCTTCATTTGACGGTAGGTCTTGTGGCGTTTGCGACCAGCGAAGATGTCATCAATCAGTTGTTGCAATGAGTTGGACAGGTCGGCGTGCTGTTGCTCGCAGAGCTCAATCCGAGCCTGGACCTTGTCGCGATGCCCGGCGTCGATGTCGTCCCGCTCGAGTTGTTCGCGATAGTGGTAGAGCCTCAGGGCCATGATCGAGAGACGATCGATCGCACTGCCGGACGTTTCGGTATTGATCGGTGCGTCGGCCGGTGGCGACACGCCCTGCTGCGTCAACAGATCGGTAATCGCGTCGTCGACCTTTTCAATCATGTCATTGCGGGCCTGATTGAGTTTGTCGATCGCTCGCTTCACGTCGGCGATTTCTTGATCCGTGGCCGAGGGACTTCGCGCCTTGTCCTCCTCATGCCACAGACGATAGTTGAACTCGTGCTGGGCGCAGACTAACTGCTCAATCCCGTCGTACGGATTGCTGATCGGTTCCTCGTGCCAACGGGCAACCGTCTCGACCTGCAAACGCGTCAGTTCAGAGATGCTGGGAAAAGTTACAGCTGTCATTGGATCAAACTTCTTTCTCGTCGATCCAGTTCATCATACGACGCAATCCGAGGCCGATCTTTTCGACGCCATGCTCTCGCTCCCGCCGCCGAGTCGCCTTGAAGAACGGAGCACCGGCGCGGTTCTCGGAAATCCATTTACGAGCAAACTCACCGGATTGGATCTCTTCGAGAACCCGCTTCATTTCCGCCTTGGTCTCTTCGGTAATGATCCGGGGCCCCGTCACGTAGTCGCCATATTCAGCCGTGTTGCTGATGCTGTAGCGCATGTAGCTCAGACCGCCCTGGTAAAGCAGGTCCACGATCAACTTCAATTCGTGCATGCACTCGAAGTAGGCCATCTCTGGCTGGTAGCCGGCTTCCACGAGCGTGTCGAAGCCCGCCTTGACCAGTTCGCTCACTCCGCCGCACAGCACGACCTGTTCGCCGAACAAGTCCGTCTCGGTTTCTTCGGCAAAGGTGGTTTCGATCACGCCACCACGAGTGCCTCCGATTCCCTTGGCGTAGGCCAGCCCGATTTGCTTGGTTGACTCGGCCGCCCCTTCACCCAAAGCGATCAAACAGGGAACGCCGCCACCGCGTTCGTACTCACTCCGTACCAGGTGTCCCGGACCCTTCGGGGCGACCAACAAGGCGTCGATTCCCCGTGGCGGTTCAACCTGGCCAAAGTGAATATTGAATCCATGCGAACACATCAGCACGTTGCCGGGCACGAGGTTGTCACGCACTTCGTTGCGGAAAATGTCGGCCTGGACTTCGTCGGGAAGCAGCATGTTGACCACATCGGCGGCCTGGGTGGCTTCAGCGATCGTCATTGGCTCGAAGCCGTGCGAGACGGCAAGGTCGTAGTTGGCCGATCCGGGTCGCTGACCAATGACGACGTCGCAACCGCTGTCCCTCAGGTTCTGGGCCTGGGCGTGGCCTTGGGACCCATACCCTAGGATGGCAATCTTCTTGCCTTTGAGGTGGGAGAGATCGGCATCGTTTTCGTAATAGATCGTGGCAGCCATGGTTCGCTTACTTTCTGTTTTGAGATGGTCTTTCGAGAGGTTGGAGGTTCGGCGGGTCACGCCGCAGCGGCCGAAAAACCGCGGGGGTGCGAGGTGAAACCGTCAAGGGTGAGCAACTCAGGAGGCAGCCCGTGAGGCGGCGTCGGCCGGGGCCATGTCCGTAATGCTCGCGCTGCGAATCATGGCGATTCGGCCGGTCCGCACCAGTTCCGTGATCCCGTAGGGTCGCATCCGCTCGATGAATGCTTGGACTTTGTTCTCGCGGCCGCTGATTTCGACCATGATCTCATCCGGCCCGACGTCGACGATCTTGCCGCGAAAAATGTCGACCAACTCGCGAATCTCACTACGCGTGTTGCCCGCGGGCGCCTTGACCCGCATCAGCAACAGGTCTCGTTCGACAAAGTCGTGACTGCTGATATCAAGCACACGGACGACCGTGACGATCTTTTCCAACTGCTTGCCAACCTGCTCCAACACTCGGTTGTCGCCCACGACGACGAAGGTCATGCGGGAAAGATGAGGGTTTTCGGTCTCACCGACCGCCAGCGAATCGATATTGAACCCACGCGAGGCGAGCATGCCGGAAATGTGAGCGAGAACCCCGGGCACGTTCTGGACGAGAGCCGAAATAACGTGCCGATGGTTGGTGGTGGACATCACTGCGGGCCGCAAGGAGGGTGGGGAAAGCGGAATTTGGGGTTGGTAAACTGGTCGAAGCGAAGCATGATAATTTTGGTGCTGAAATCCAACAAGGGCGGCGGTTTTTGGCGTCGACACCCCTTCCGGAAGCGATCGAGAGAAAGCCGCCAAGGAGCTTCGGCGAGCCTACCGATCGGGCTTCGCGGGCTCGTGACCGTTTCCCAGACCGAATGCTGCCAGACGGAGCCCGCCTCGCGCGGCCAGGTTCACTCACCCACTCACTTTTCGCCTCTCCAAACAATCGCGTGACCTTTCGCATCGAATTACCAGCCTACCGCGGCCCCCTCGACCTGCTGCTCTACCTCGTGCGACGTCACGAGGTCAGCCTTACCGAGATGCCGCTTTCGAAGGTCGTCGACCAATACCTGGAGTACATCGAGGTATTGCGCGAGCTTGACCTTGCAGACGTCGGTGATTTCATCGACCTGGCCAGCACGCTGGTCGAACTCAAGAGCCAGGCGGTGCTTCCCAAAGTGGTCGATGAGGAGGACGAGGCACAACTCGAGGATCCGCAAGCCGAACTGGTCGAGCGGCTTCTGCAATACAAGGAGATTCGAGACGCCGCATCGATCCTGGATGAGATGGGAACGCGTTGGCAGCAGCGATACGAGCGGTTGTGCGACGATTTGCCGACCCGTCGCATCGACCTTGGTGATCAACCCATCGCCGACCTGGAGATCTGGGACCTGGTCAGCGCGTTTGGACGGATCATGCGAGAGGCGGGCGGGCCGCCGACGACCGAGGTCATCTATGACGACACGCCGATTCATGTATACATGCAGCGAATCCACTTGCGTTTGCATGACACCGAACGGTTGCACCTGATGGATTTGGTCGAGGGAGGAATCCACAAGTCTTCACTGATCGGATGGTTCTTGGCCACGCTGGAACTGACCCGTCATCATGGTGCTGCCGTTGAGCAGGATGCCCACGGGGACATCTTCGTCGTCCGTACCGCGGAGTACTCCGATCAGCTGAACGTCAACGAGGTGGATAATTACGACGCCACGGCCTTCAAGGCTGCCAACATGCCGGGCCAACCGCGATAGCCATCGCCCCTTCCGGTCACTCGGGTTCGACGTTGCCCAATCGGGGCCGCCTCTGCCCCAATCCCCGCGGTTTCGACATCGCCGTGGTTATGACATCCCAGCGTTTCGATCAAGATTCACCGCCGCCTTCGCCAACCGCTCTTGCTGACATGATGGTCGAAAACGTTCCCGTCCTGAAGCACGTCCACGACGGGATGACGATTGAAGGTTACTCGCGAGCCGCCGT
>JARFQX010000070.1 GCA_029287555.1 Rubripirellula sp.
GGGATTGACTTCAATCAAGATGGCGAGGCCTTCACGTACGATGCCGATGCGGAGTTCGACATGGGTTCACCCTGGTATCGCCCGACGCGGTTGGTGCAATTGGTAACCGGCGGCGATTACGGTTGGCGCGGACGCACCAAGTCTTGGCCGCCCTACGATCCCGACCGTGCGGATCGCACACTTCCCACCGGCAACATCGGCAAAGGCTCACCCACGGCTGTGAAGTCAGGTGCAAGAAGTGCTTTTCCGGAGCATTATCGTCGCGCCATGTTTGCCCTCGATTGGGCTTATGGACGGATTCTCGCCTGCCACCTGGTCCCGCGCGGGGCGGGTTACGTCTGCCGAGCGGAGACCTTCTTGAAGGGGCGTCCGTTGAACGTCACGGATCTGGATTTCGCTCCCGACGGCAGCCTCTATCTGATCACGGGCGGGCGCAAGACCCATTCCAGCCTTTACCGTGTTCGCTGGATCGGTGGTGAGGTCCTCCCGCGTGAGCCGACACCGCAACAGGGCGCTCGCGAGAAGTTCTCCGAGTTGCAACGCAACGTTCGCCGTCGGCTGGCCCGTTCATGTCGTCTGACGTTAGACGATTCCGCCATGGATCGGATTTGGCCTTTCGTCGGACATCCCGATCCGATGCTGCGCGATATTGCACGCACCGCCTTGGAACACCAACCGATCGATCGCTGGTCCGAGTTTGCTTTTCAACAGACGCACCCTGCCACGATCGTCAATGCCATGCTGGGGTTGGCTCGAAGTGGCCGTCAAGATCTCGTACCAGCGATACTCGCGAAACTGCTCGAGACGCCGCTCCACTCACCCTCGGCTTATGATCGCGCGATGCTTCTTGAGACGTGGTCGAAGTGTTTGTCGACGTCATTCGAAGAAACAACCGCTGCGCACGAGGCGACCGTGGATCGAATCCGTCAGTGGTACCCGGAGCTCGGCCCCGCCGCGTTTGCACCGGTCGGAGCTGGCCGCACGGTCAACCATCAACTCGCGTTGCTCGGTGAGCGTCTTGTGATCAAAGACTTCGTCGCCAAGACGATGCAACTGCTCCGTCTCTCGGCAACTCAGCAACAACGAATGCATGCCGTCTATGTCCTACGGAACCGCGACTCTGGTTGGACGCCGGAGTCGCGCCGAATCGTTTTTGAGACTTTGGGCGAACTCGATCGCAGCGCGGTGGGTGGCGAGGGCATGCCCGGTTTTCTGCAGCAGATTCGCGATGAACTGATCGGCACGCTTTCGGAATCCGAGCGAGCCTCGCTGGGTGATCTCCTTGAGCCCGGAACAACGCCGGAGCCGCTACCGACGATCACCCGTCCGTTGGTTAAGAAATGGCAGCCATCTGATCTGAACCAATTGCTCGCCAGCGGGACGACCCAGCCGGATCATCGGCGTGGACACGAGTTGTTTCGTATTGCTCTTTGCGATCGCTGTCATCGCGTTGGGAACGAGGGCGGAACGACCGGGCCCGACCTGACATCGGTGGCGAATCGTTTTGGTCGCCGCGATCTGTTGCTTTCCATTCTCGAACCGTCACGTGTCGTCGACGAGAAGTACCGCAACCAACAGGTAATCACCAGCGACGGTCGCGTTTTGGTTGGACGGATAGTGACCGGCGGTGACTATCGAGCGACGACCTTGAGGCTCGCCAGCGATCCACTTCGACCCGGTGAAACCGTCGAGATCAACAAGAGTGAAATCGAAGCCCACCGGGCGTCGCCAGAATCGCCCATGCCGGCCGGACTGGTCGACACGCTAACGGCCAGCGAGATCCAAGACCTGCTTGCGTATCTCGATCATGCTGCGGAGAAGTGAGAGGCGAGACTTGAGACTTGAGACTTGAGACTTGAGACTTGAGAAGCGAGACGTGAAGTGCCAAGCGATGCAGGCCTTCTGGCGGGTAGTTACAATCAGGCTTCGACGAAACCAACTCAGCCTAGAGATCCAGAGACTTGAGGACGCCGACGATGACCTTCCCCTGCTGTGGCACGCTTTGCTCACTGCTGATCGCCACGGGTCTGCTCTTGGGAACAATCGGTCAATCGCCGAGTTGTTCGGGCCAGGACGCGGGAAGCGACAAGGGGAGTGCCGTCGCCGGTATCAACATCTGGCCGCAGCTTGCTCCGGGTGAGTCGACCGCCGAGGTGGGAACACCACTGGCACCGCGACCGAGCGATCCCACGATTACGCGAATCGAGAAGATTACCCGGCCGACGATCGATGTCTTTCCGGCCAAGAATCCATCGGGCAGCGCCGTGTTGATTTTGCCGGGTGGTGGCTTTCGCTACGTTGTGCCCGACCTGGAAGGCTCCGAGGCGGCCGAGTGGCTGGGCGAGTTGGGGATCACCGCGTTTGTACTTCGCTACCGGACCAGTGAGGGTCCGGAGAACGCCTGGAAAAGGCCCCTCCAGGACAGTCAACGCGCCATCCGTTGGATTCGCGCCCGCGCCGACCAATGGAACATTGACCCGGCCAAGGTGGGACTGCTGGGATTCTCCGCAGGTGGGCAGGTCGCCGCGATCCACCTGACGAGTGTCGAGTCGGCCTACGAAGCGATCGATCAGATCGACCGCCAGAGCTTCCGGCCTGACTTCAGTCTGCTCATTTATCCGTGGCGGATTTACGACGAACAGACAAGATCATTGATTTCACCGATTCGCGTGACCCAACAAACGCCCCCGGCGTTCATCGTCCATACCCACGACGACAACTCGACATCGCTCGGCGCCGTCCACTACTACGCTTGCTTGAAAGTCCAGGCGATTCCAGCCGAGTTGCACGTTTACCAGACTGGTGGCCACGGATACGGCACACGATCTCGTCCCAATTCGATGATTGGCACTTGGAAGGATCGGGCGACAGAATGGTTGCAGATCAATGGCTTGTCAGCCGATTAGGTTGATTCGTCTTTTCCGAAGATTTTGTATCGGTTTGACCGGCTGATGCAGGATCGAGCGATTAGACACGTTGGGAAAGAGGGATCCCCGGTCGAAGCGGCGCAATCGAGTGAATGCGTCACACAAGGCGCTCCGATGAAGAGGAACACTCGACTCTTTCGAGCTTCCTCGCTTCACTCGGTTTCCATGCGCACTCGACACACCATACACCGGCTTCTGTTCTTGCTTTGCCTGTTCAGCTGCATTTTCTTCGAATCTCGATCGGCGATTGGTCAATCCGCTTTGTACCGGTCTCAATCGATTCCGGTGCCGGGCACGGGCAAGCAAATCGATTACGTCGGCGATGACTTCGAGGAAGCCGATTGGAAGTTCGTGCACAACATGCCCAAGAGCTCGCGCGAACAGAATGAGCGCACGTACGGTCCGATGGGATACTCGGTCAATCGCCGCTGGGCCGAGGGCCCGGAACGGGGACAGCCCGACTTGCTCAATGTGATTCCGGCACCGCCAAACGGACTCGCCGGCAGCAAGCAGGCGCTGCAGATCACCACCATGCGATCCGGCATTCCCGGCTCGTATTCGTACGATGTGCAGCAAGACGATTTGATTCTGAA
>JARFQX010000074.1 GCA_029287555.1 Rubripirellula sp.
TGTCGGTCGGCGGGAGTGGTTGGACCATGCACGGCACCGTAGCAAAGCCAAAGATACCACGGCTTGTTCGGATCTCGGTTCTCTCCCCGGATGTAGTCAATCGCCCAGTCGGTGTAGTTATCCGTTGAGTAACCATGATCCATCCGTTCTTTCCCGTTGAACGTAAGGATCTGGTCGGTGTAGTAGTTTCCAGCATTCTCAGGGTGGGCCGGTCGATTCCAGACGATCTGGTGATCCCAGTCGCGCCCGTAGCCAGCATCCGTTCCCGTATGCCATTTACCGATCTGAGCCGTGTGATAGCCTTGCTTGCGAAACTGCGATGGCACAAAGGGACACTTTTCGGGGTCATAGGCGCTACCCGGATATTGGCCTTCCATCCGCATCGTCTGGACACCGTGTTGAAGCCGACCCGTCAAAATGCTGGCTCGTGAAGGCATGCACCAGGCGCCCAGGTAGGAACGCTCGAACCGAATGCCGCGTTTGGCGAGCTGGTCGATATTGGGTGTCTTGACCCAGGCTGGATGCGCGCCGTAGCAGCTGATTGTCTTGTAGGACTGATCGTCGGCATAAATCAAAAGAATGTTGGGCTGCGTGTTGGTTTCGACACCGACATCCGGTTGTGCATGCGCGCTCGGCGCCTCGATAACCGCTGCCAAGGCGATTAGCAGCATCCACGTGCCAGCGAGCACCGTGCTGAAGGTCATTTGACTGCGACATCGTGCTTCTGCAAGACGGTTCGGCAAAAATCGCATGCGCTGTTTCCTTTTACCAAGTCGTGAAGACGTCAGAAACGTAGATTTTTGGAAGTTTAACCGGAATCAGGACCCGTTGCTGGAGAATCGATGGCAAAGTAACTCCTCCACCATGGAGACACGAACAAACTTGCAAATGGAGCACGCTTCTCTTGGTGACCCTAATGCCCACTTCCCACTTCAACTTTGGCTGGTTGGTCCATGGCGATAAGTTCCAACATCGCCTTTCCCATCGATTCTCCGATCAGGTAGTACGTTTCGGCGTTGCTGTTCCAATGGTAAGCCTGCCCGGAGGGTGATTCCTCTCGAGGCCGAAAGAAGTCACGCGTGCCGACAAAGGCGACGTTGCCGCGGAACTCTGGCTTCTCCGCAACGGCGGCTTGCGCCTTCATCAGCGACAGTGCTCGCGGATGGGCTTCGGTTCGTCCGCTCATGCCCGTCTCCGCGATGACAAACGGCATGTTCTCGACACCGAAGTCGCGTCGGATGTCGCGAATGAAATTGGCCATGTTTTCTTCGTACGCATCGTTGAGTTCTTGATTGATGCGATCATTCCAACCTTGATGCCACCCGAATCCAACCAGTTCAAGTTCGTGCCGATCGTATTGGGGGAAGCGATCCTTTGCAGTTTGGAGCGACTCTTGGGTGAGACGAACGATATCACGGTAATAGGGACCAGTCTCGCCGCCGGACGATGGCGGTCGGAAATCAACCCCCAGGCTCTTCCCGCCCCATGCGATCTTGATCAGTAGCACGGGCTCGTCGAAGGCCTCTCCGACCACATGGCCAAAGCCCAGTTCTGGTCCAATCAGACCTTCACGGGCTCCAAAACCGGGAGCCAGGTTTCCGCTGCGATCGAGATAGTGGATTTGAACGTCGTCACGGGCGATCCAGTCGCCCTCGTCGTCGAGCAGGGATTGGAAACGCGGCTCGCTGCCAGGGCGAGTGGCGAGCCACTCCAGCGAACCTTTTCCCTGGTTCCTTTCTTCCTCGGCCACGATCCTGCCGTGTCCTTGCATGTTTGATTGGCCTGCGAGCACGAAGACCTTGACCGTCGGATCAGCCGCCATCGCGGAAGAGCAGACGAGCAAGGTGAGCAGGGGTGTAAAAAGTCGTGCCATGATTCTTGAAAAACTCCGGAAAGGGGAAATCGTGGTCGATCCTCCGTTGCTTCGAGTCTCCAATCTAACTGCTATTCGATCGGGCAGTGCTGTTCCACCGGTCATGGAGCCGTTCCGAAATCGCGTCCGACCAAATGCTTGTGGCGGGTGCGGGTGGTGCGGCGATAGAATCGAGGCTGTGCTTGCCGGGACGAACGCGAGGCAATCGATTAGAGGACCGCAGAATGTTGTCCGACGACAATCCCTACGAATCGACGCTGTCCGAGGGGGTTTCGCGGCCGACGGCTCGTCGCGGCACGGTTACTCTACGACGACTCGCTGGATGACGACTCTGGATGCAAGCTGATCCCTGACGAATTCGAGTGTGTTTGGATTTCAATTGGACGCGTCGGAGTGATCTTCAGCGTTTGTCGACTGAGCCAACCATGGAGGAATCTCATTGCTCAAGCTTCTTCGTTATGTTCTCGGGCACCCGCTTTGCGACGGTTATCGCGTCTCGGCATTGCAACGTGTTTTGAAATGGCAAATCGCTTCGAGGTTCATGCGAGTGCCGATGTTGGTTCCCTTCACTTCCCAGACCTCGCTGCTGATGGAACGCGGGATGACCGGAGCAACTGGAAACTTCTATTGCGGACTCCATGAGTTTGAGGACATGGCGTTTGTCATGAATCTCTTGCGTCCGCACGACCAATTTGTTGACATCGGCGCGAATATTGGTGCCTACACGATCCTGGCTTCCGGCAGTTCCGGCGCGCGTAGCATTGCCGTTGAACCATTGCCATCCACCTTTCGAAGATTGAGCGCGAACGTCAGGTGCAACGAGTTGGAAGACCTTGTCACGCTCCACAATGCGGGAATCGCAGATACTGAGACATCGCTCCGTTTTACATCGACCCTTGATACGGTCAATCACGTGGCAACGGAGTTGGATTCAGGAATGGAGACAGTCGAAGTTCCCGTTCTCCCAATGGATCGGCTTCTTCTTGACGAATCACCTTTGTGTATCAAGATCGATGTCGAAGGTTTCGAGAGAAAGGTCATTGACGGAGCAACGAAGGTCTTGCAATCCGAGGCCTTGCGCGCGGTGCTGATGGAGCTGAATGGGAGCGGCAATCGCTACGGCTACAGCGACGATGAGATCCACCGGGACATGACGGATTTCGGATTTCAACCATTCGTGTACGATCCGTTTCAACGCGTACTCCAAGAACTTTCCAATCGAAATAAGGCGTCAGGAAACACGCTCTACTTGCGGGACATCGATTGGGTAGAGGAGCGATTGAAGACGGCGCCCGAAATCGAATTGCCGTGGCGACGTATTCCGATCCCGCGCTGACCCCAAAGAAACCTCCGTCGGCCTGTCCCACGGTTTGTGGCAAGCACATTTCGATCGGATTGCGCGTATCGAGTCGAGAGCGTCGTTTGTCTTTTGCGGGCGACGAAGTGGATTTTTGGGTTCTACAGGGTCGCAGGCACGCCAAATGAACGAGACGCGATTTCTTCGGGTGTCATTTCTCGGTGGCTTGCGTCAAGTTGTTATTCTCACGTAATCTCGGACCACGTCCAGGGAAACGTGCAGCGGAGCGACGCGGCCTTTTCTCAACGGCTGTCCGCGTTCATTAGTTCGACCATCGCCTCGCCCATGGCTTCGCCAACCTGCATATAGGTCTCTGCATTTCCGCCATAGTGGTTACCGGAGCTGCCCCCTTTGGACAGCGGGTGGCTGTAAACGGTGGCGACGTTGCCCTCGAATGCCGGGTATTTTCCGGAGTTGCCATCGACCGCGAACATGGCGTCAAGGATCTTTCGGCCGTTGTCGGTTGTTCCAACCTTGGTCTGGCCGAGCGTGGCACAGACGAACTTCGCATCTGGCGCGTCGAAGTCCTTCCGAAGCCGCTTGATGAGATGAACAAGATTCTTCTCGTATCGGCTGGAAAGCGCGGCACTGCGGCTGTCCCGATCGCCCTGCCACCAGAAAAAGCCCGCAACCTCGTATTCTGTTGCGCCAGGGTAATACGTGTCGAGCTCGGCCAGCACCTTCTTCGCTCTGGCTAGATCGCCGTCGTACTGCATGCCGGCATACCAGTTGATCTTCTTTGGCTCCGTACCTTTCTCCCAACGTTCGGGCGTTCCCTTGTAGCCGGGATGAACCCACGTGACTCCCTGGTCGTCGGTAAACTCAAATCCCTCGCTGCCCGGCGGCAGCAGGTCCCAACCCAGGGCGCGGTTGCCGATACAGCTCTTGAGGATCATCACTGGTGCGTCGATGGCATTTCCCAAGTGATGCCCGATGCCGATCTCGGGCCCGATGGCCCTCCCTTTGATGATCATCCATTCGTTGTGGAAGACCCTCATGCCGCCGGTCCCGCTCCCCATCACACGCACGTTGCGGACATCCTTCCGCTCGGTCCAATTACCGTTCTCGTCGACGAGATAGGGATAGAGCTTTTTTTTCTTGGTGGCGTGCTCCAGAGTGCCCGGTTTGTCCGGGCCCTCGACCTTTCCGAAGCCGAGCATATTGGACTGGCCCAGCAGGATGTAGACCTGCACGGGCTTGCTCATATCCGCAGGCCTGCCATCGGGGACTGAAAACTGTTCGGCCCCGGCGGCGGGCATCATTAGCAACAAAATCGCCGCGAAGGCGAAGGGTGAAGCGGGCGTAAGTTGTCGCTTTATCATGGCTATGGTCCACGCGGCTTGGCCAGAATCGTCTTCGTGGTCACGGACATCGGTGCGAAGTGGCCCGTCAACGATACGATTGTGGCAGTGGTCTCGTGAACGATCAACCAGAGCGTCCGATCGTACGGCCTGTCCGCCCATCCGCTGGCGTCTCGATACGGTGGTCGTGGGTTCCGAAGCACACCAGGAGTGACGGCAGACGCAGCCGAGATGATCGAAACACCCGCAGCCATCGACGAACAACAGCGTCCCTTGGAAAGCAGTGCATCATGGATCACACGTTCTTCAATCGTGCCATCAAGGTGATTGGTCCGGGCACCTGGAAGCAACTCAATCTCATCCTCGGGCGACATGCCGCGGAATCGGATTGATCCTTCAATGCTTCGCGTCCCGCACGTCGGTCGTAGCAACGAACATTCACTAAGTACAGTAACGGAGTCCCGTTTCCTCGGTCTGAACCGTTGATCCAGGATCCATCTTCGCTCGCAATCTACTTCGCCGATCAAGAATGTTCAGGGCAGGCCGGCGTCGATGTACGAAGTGCTACGGCACATCGGTGGCCAACACCGAAAGCAACTTGGAAAATGCCTAGGATGACGAAGTTGGTCCATGCCTCCGCGCCGAAGCAGATAGCGAAATTGAAGGAGGTTCGGGCGACCGACGGGGGCAAGCCGACGACAGGAGAGCAGAAATCGCGTAACTTCGCTCGTGAAGGAGGTGCAACACACACAACCGCGCAACTTCCCGCCTTCAAACGCCTGATCCGGCAAGCACTCGACGAACCGACATTGATGTCGGTGGACGCTGCACTCAGTACGTCAGATCAGGGTGACGGTGTGCAAACGATCACGATTGATCTTCCTGCCGCGAATCGAATGATCGGTTCAGAGAAAGATCGGTTGACCTTTGTGCTGCAACGGTGAACACTGATAACAGTTGACAGTGAGTTCCCCGTATGTCGGGTCTGTGTCGACAGGCCCCTCCAATGTCTTCGTCAAAACTCCGCCGCCAGATTGCTTGGGAGGCGGCTCGATTAATGTACTCGCGCGAAGTGACCGAGTACTACACGGCCAAGCAGAAGGCCGCCAAGCGTTGTTACAAGGGCTGGATCAAACCAGCCGATCTTCCCACCAACGCCGAGATTCGCGACCAAGTGCAACTCCTGGCGCGTCTTCATGAGGGCACCGACTCTCAGGCCCAGCGGTTGCTCGAGATGCGATTGCGGGCGCTTTGGTGGATGCATCGTCTGGAGGCGTTTCATCCCAAGATTCTGGGCAGCGTTCTGACCGGCGCGATCCGTCAGGGCAGCGACGTCGATTTGCACGTCTTCGCGGCCAACCCTCATTCGATCACCGTCGAGCTGGATGATGAGGGGATCGCCTATGAACTGGAGCGGAAGCGAGTGGTGAAGGATGGCGAGCAGCGCGTCTTCACGCACATCCATGTTCGCGACGAATTTCCGGTCGAATTGACGGTCTATCATCCCTCGTACCTCGGCTATCGATTCCGAAGTTCGATCACGAACAAGGCGATCGAGCGGGCCGGCTGCGGCGAGCTGGCGAAGCTGATTGCGATGGAGCATGAACTCGATGCCGAGGATCAACGGGGACGGCTGGCGGAGATGGATGCCCGGCCTGATCGATTCCAGGTCTTTCAATCGTTATTGATCCCGCTGGAAAACGTGCAGCAACCCCTGAAGTATCACCCCGAGGGTGACGCGCTGTTCCACAGCCTACAGGTCTTCGGACTCGCCCGTGATCAGTCGCCTTACGACGAGGAGTTCTTGCTCGCGGCGCTCCTGCATGACATCGGCAAGGCGATCGATCCCGATGATCACGTCGCAGCCGGACTGGAGGCGCTCGACGGATTCGTCACGGACCGAACGGCTTGGTTAATCGGCCATCACATGGAGGCTCATCGGTTGCACGATCGAAC
>JARFQX010000085.1 GCA_029287555.1 Rubripirellula sp.
GAAGAATCGCCCACCCGTTTCGGCAGTGTCGGACGCGGTAGCGGCCTGGGAGGGCACGGTATGAAGGCATGTAAAATCACCAGAAAACGCAAAATGGTCCTTTCCGGGCTTGAGAGCCAGACTCTCCCGGTAGAAGAGAGAAACATCAAAATTCGCATCCACAATTCCGCAAGTATATCATTGTAGAGAAGCGTAGTGCGGAAATCCACCACGAGCTTTCCAGGCCAATCAAGCACTAGAGAAGAACGCCACTGCCCCACTGCCTCACTGCCTCACTGCCTCTCCATCCCCCAATGCTCGGCGATCTTGCGACGGAGAAACTCCGCGCTGCGGGCGAGTTGATCCATCCCATCGACACCATCTTCGATACTGATCCAATTGTCTTGAAAGCCGGCTTTCTTGAGGATGCTGAAGATGGCGTCGTAATCATTGAGGCCTTTGCCAATCTCTCCGTGACTCAACCGTTTCGCGTAGCCTTCGGCGCCAGTCTCTTCGCGGCGGAGGTCTTCGATCGTCCCTTCGATCAAAAAACGGTCACTGGCGTGCATCGTTACCACCCGCGGCGCGACGCGGCGCAGCAACTCCAGCGGATCTTCTCCCGCCAGAAAGGTGTTGCTCGGATCATAGTTGACGCCGAAATTCGACGCGGTCACGGCTTCCACCAGGTCGCAGAAAACATCCATTCTTTGGGCAAACTCGGGATACGCCCAAAAGTCGTCTTTGTAGTGGTTCTCGAGAATCAAGGTCACGCCGCGCTGGGCCGCGTGGATGGCGCACTGATCGATGCACTCGGCGGCCAGACGGACGCCTTGCTCACGAGGCAACTCTGGACGCCGTTGCCCGGACAACACGCGACAGTACTTGCCACCGAGCTCAGCCGTCATGTCGATCCAAAACTTCTCCCTCTCGATCTGCTCCCGCCGGTAATCCGGATCCGGGTGCGTGAAATCGGGAGAGCAG
The DNA here is from genome assembly GCA_029287555.1 of Rubripirellula sp. Lineage (GTDB taxonomy): Bacteria > Planctomycetota > Planctomycetia > Pirellulales > Pirellulaceae > Rubripirellula. Next base: position 961 of record JARFQX010000085.1, read on the forward strand.
CACATCATTGGGATGCTCAGCCCTTTTTCTTCGACCTTCCGTCGAATTGGTGCCCAGTTCGATCGATCCTGCATTTCCAGGAAGCCGGCGTACCATTCCAGTCCATCAACCGGCAACTGCGATGCCTCGTCGACCCATTGGGCCATGCTCATCGAGCCATCCTTGCAGAGCGCCGTCATGTAGAGTTTGGGAAACGCGGCAAGCTTCGGCATTTTTCCAACCGGCTCGTGCGACCGGCTCACGGAGAGGGTTTGAGGAGCGACTTGACAATTCTGCCGCTGTGCATGGTTTCGAAAGCGTCGTGCCACTGTTCAAGCGACCAGACACCGCCAATGATCGGCTTGACATCGAGTTGACCGCTCGAAAGCATCGCGAGCACCCGTTCCCAGATGGTCCAGTGATGACTGAAGCTTCCCTGCAGCGTGACATTCTTTTGAACAAGCGGATCGATGGAGAAGCCAAGCGGCTTGGGCCCCCAGCCAACTTTGGTGATCCAGCCTGCGGGTCGCACCAGATCGATGGCAGCCTTGAGGGTTGACGAAACCCCGGCGGCGTCGATCACCACGTCTGCACCGAGCCCGTCACGCTGGCGACACCAGTCGGCCGCATCGATAAGCGTCTCGCAGCCGTATTGGCGGGCGATCGCGAAACGTTCCTCGTCCGATTCCAAGCCAAGGACCGCCACGTCCCCGCCGCACAACTTTGCCACCGCGGCGCAAAGAATCCCGATGGTCCCTGGACCAATCACCAAGACCCGATCCCCCGGCGAGATCCGCGAATTGCCAACCACCGCGTTGTAAGCCACACAGCACGGTTCGGTCAGCGCAGCATGATCCAAGGAGAGACCATTGGGCACCCGATGCAAACATCTGGCCGGGACCCGCGCGTACCGCGTCATCGCACCGTCGACACCATAACCGAAACCCTTTCGATTCGGATCGAGGTTATACAAACCACGACGCGACATCGGGTTGTCTTCATTGATCACGGCCGCTGTCTCACTGGCGATGCGATCTCCCTCGGACCACTGTGTCACGCTGGAACCGGTCTCGACAATTGTCCCGGCAAACTCATGTCCCAAGACGACTGGATAGTTGACCGGCCAACTGTGTGACGAAGTCCATTGATGGAGATCGCTGCCGCAGACGCCTACCGCGGCCACTTCGACGAGCACATCGCGAGGGCCAATCGCCGGCTTTCGGAACGGGCGAATCTCAACACTTCCAGGTTCCGGGGCGTAATTGACCACCGCAGCCGACTCGCTCATCTCGAAATGTCTCCGTAAGCGTGAACTCGATCACAAATCAACTTGAGCGAACTCTCCAGATCGCCGTCGGCCGTTTTGAACGCATCCGCATCAATCGTCAACGGGGCGCCGAGGACGACCAGCGGCGCGCCATATTCGGGACACCGAATCGCTTGATCAATGCTCAAACCCCCGACGGCCTGGACCGGAATCTTGACCGCGTCGACGACGGCGCGAAGCTCATCCAAGGGACTTGGCATCCGCTCCCCCCGCGCGGCGATTCCTCGACGCTCATCGTATCCGATGTGATGAACGATGTAGTCACACCCAAGATCTTCGAGCCGACGAGCACCGTCGACCATCGTCTTGTAAGCGAGGTTGTCGCCCATTACCTCCACCCCGCAGTCCTTGCCCGCTTTGACCACGCACTTGATCGTTTCCTCATGAGCTTGAGCCATCACAACCACATGCGTCGCGCCCGCCCCAGCCATCATCTCGGCCTCGAGGTAGCCGCCATCCATGGTCTTCAAGTCGGCAACGATGGGAATATCGGGAAAACGATCGCGCAGCGCCCGCACGCCGTGCAACCCTTCCGCCAAGATCAATGGTGTCCCGGCCTCGAGCCAATCGACACCGGCGCGAATCGCCATTTCGGCCGTACTGATCGCTTCATCGATGGTCGTCAGGTCCAGCGAGATTTGAACAATGGGCTTCATTGAGAGTCCTTCGCCGTCGGGAAAAGAGCGATAAAGGTGGAACGAACGCGAGACGCATCGCGTCTCACGGTTCGCTGTCTTTTGCTCGCTCCTGTTGAGCCGCCTCGAATTGGTTCAATTGGCGGCGCAGCGGGGGAGAGTGAGGCATTAGTTTGAGTGCCCGCTTCTGCATCCGGATCGCGTTATCGAGATCGCCAATCGCGTAATAACATCGGGCACACGTATCGAGCTTTGCCCCATTTGTCGAGATCTCCAGTGACTCCAGACTGTAGCTCAATGCCTTCTGCAGATTCCCTTCGGTATTGCTCACCAACCAAGCGTATTGGTTCAGTAGGTCACTCAACAAATCCTTATTTTCCTTGCCGCCCCTGCGATTTTCATCACGTTGATCCTGGATCGATTGATCGATCTGACGTGACGAAATTTCAAGCGTTCGCATCACCAGGTCCCGCCACGCTTCGTCGCCATCGAGCCGATACATGGTGATCAGGATATCCACGTTTCGGGGATTGTCCTGAAAGGCTCGAACCAACTGCGGTTTAGCTTTCTGACCGTCGCCCGCTTCGATGCTCGAGAGCGCTTGGTGGTACTTCGCGTTGCTGCGGATTTGGCGGTAGTCAAAGAAATTCATCAGCAGCCGCTGCTTCAGCTTGCTGTCTTTTTCAAGTCGGTCGACGAGGGGACGCAGCACGTCCACCACATCTTGATGTCGCTGCAGTTCACCTAGCATTTCCGCCAAATCGGCTCGAGCCCGCGCGGCAGGAATGGAATCCAGCCCGAGCGAATCGATGATCATGCGGAATTCTCGCTCGGCCCATTCGAACAGTCCGCGTTCGATCAACTTCATGCCGATTTCGCGATGAGCCAGCGCGGCGTCCTCGATCTCTTTCGGCTGCATCGCTCCCTTGGCTTCGGGGTTTTCCGGCAACGGCCTGATTGCCGAGGCTTGTCGGGCCAATCGCTCGGCCTCGTCGTTCTTGCCAGAGACCTTGGTGGCCTCCGCGGCGCTGTAGAGCAGCAGCGCCTGCTTGTCGAACAAATGCGCGTGCTCTTGGCGAAGATCCAGAACAATCGGATGCAGACCATTCTCGATGGCCCAGTTGCACGCATCCACGAGACCTCGGGTTGTGGGAGGAATCAAATCCATGTGCTCGCCCGACAACTCGATGGCTTCCTGACGCATGCCGGCCATCGCTGCCCGCGTCGCACAAACTCGAATCAGTTCCAGAACCGACGCCCGAGTGGCTTGTTGCGTCGCTGCCGAATCGATCTCCCGACGCTGCTGGGCGATCAATTGACGCCAACGTTCGCGGGAGTAGTCACCACGGACCAGATCATCGGCATAGACACGCAGCCAGTCGGCGGCCTGCCGGTCGTTGTCGGCAAGGGTCTCCAGGATCTGCTCGCTATGATGCCTGCGCATCGCCGGGTCGTCGGCCATCGGCTGACGCATCAGTGCCAGGGCAGCTCGACGACTCAGCCGCAACGATGGCTCAAAGCAAGTGATCCGAACCAAAGCGGGAAGTCCCATCCGCTGCGGAAACTCGGCGAGCCGGTCAATTCGAGAACTCCGCTCACTCTCGCTGCACGCGCCATATTCGAGCAGCGTGTCGCGAACCTCCTCTGGATCGCTCTCCTTGGACCAGCTGACCATCAGCGAGCTGATCAGGAACTTCGCCGACATCGCGATTTCGCTGTCGGAATGAAACTGGGCCAGCCGGAGTTGGTCAAATGCCTCCAAACCAATGCGCTGCAGCGCTTCGCGGGCCCGCATCCGCGTCGCGTAACTTTCATCGCCCAATTGCTCAATGAGCTCGGCCACCTCGGCCGATGAGTAGCGTCCCGATTCTGCCGCGGCGACAAGACACCCGCTCCACCAAAACAGCGACAGCGAAAGGGCCGTTCGGCTCCAAATGGACCGGCTGGTCAGACTTCGTATGATTGAACCCACGGTGAAAGAATCCTCGTCGTCCTCAGTGATCGCCGAAGTCGGTTTTTGCCGACCTCTACCAATCTAACCGCAAAGCCGCATCACGTGTCAGACCGGAGAAAAGGGGCGGCCCCGGGCCAGACCTCACAACCCGGTCGCGGCCATTCGGGTGC
>JARFQX010000118.1 GCA_029287555.1 Rubripirellula sp.
GTGGCGATCCCTTCGTCCGCGAGGTGATCGGTGGCTCGATCCATCGGACGGTATCCGAGTCGGATTGCATTCGCGTTATTGAAGAAGGGAGCTGGATTCCCAGACACCCCGTACACCACTTCAAAGCCCAGGTTCGGCGTGCGTAGCCCGATGTCGATCAATTGCGCGAGGTCACGTGGACTGACCCAGGTGTGGAGCCTTCGTTCGTCAATCGCTTGCGGTCCGACATAGCCGATGCGAATCGCGAGAACATGGATGCCAAACTTGTCCCAGAAATAGGAGCCAGCCGACTCGCCAAACGCTTTGCTCAATCCATACTGGCTATCCGGCCGAGGAGCGGCTTGGTCGTCGATTCCCTGATCACGCCGATAGTATCCCACCGCGTGGTGGCTGCTCGCGTACACGACGCGACCAACTCCTTGATTCCGCGCCGCGTTGAAAACATTGTGGGTACCGATGATGTTCGGTCCCAAGACGTCGTCAAAGGAGTAGTCGGGGCCAACCATGCCCGCCAAGTGGACGATGCCGTCAACGTCACCGGCCGCTCGATGCACAAATTCCGGGTCGGCAATATCACCGCGCAGGAAGGACTCGTTTTCGACCGCATCATCGATCCCCACGATGTCGGTCAAGACCACGTGGGAGCATCGCTGTGATAAAAGAGGGCGAATGAGCGACCCGACGATTCCCGCTGCGCCCGTTAATAAGATCGTCTTGACCACGCTCAACTCATCCAATTGCGTCCCGAATCGACCGACCACTTGGTGGTGGTCTTTTTTGCCTTGGTCCAAAACGACAAGCCGTCGGTGCCTGTAATGTCGCCAACGCCGAATCGAGAATCGTTCCAGCCCCCGAACGAGAATGGCTCTCTTGGAACCGGAACGCCAATGTTGACGCCGATCATGCCGGCACTTGCTCGCTGCTCAAAATACCTTGCCGTGGCACCGTTTGTCGTGTAGATCGATGCCGCGTTTCCAAAGGGATTGCCGTTTTCGATTGCGAGTGCCTCTTCGAGCGTGCCGACTCGCAGGACGGTTAGCACAGGTCCAAAAATCTCGTCGCATGCCGCCGGGTGCCCGGCTTCGAGCCCGTCGATCAACGTCGGACCAACATAGAAACCGTGCGGTTTGCCGGAAACCGTCGCGCCGCGACCATCGACCCGAATGGTCGCGCCGTCCGCTTCGGCCTGGTCGATGTAACGCTCAATTCGTTCCTGCGCCGCTCGGCTAATGATGGCACCCATGGTCTCCCCCGGAACGATTTTTCGCATCTCGTCTTCGATAGCAGCAAGGATCACGTCGCAGTCGCCAACGGCCACCAACACACTGGCGGCCATGCATCGCTGGCCCGCGCAGCCCGTCGCGGACGCAACCACATTCTTGGCGGTCAGTTCCACGTCGGCATCCGGGACAACGACCAAATGGTTCTTAGCGCCGCCGAGCGCCAAGACACGCTTGCCGGAAGTGGTTGCTTGTTCGTAAACGAGTCTTGCAACTGGAGTCGATCCAACAAAGGCGGCCGCCACGATCCCGGAGTGATCCAACAATAACTCGACCGTCGTGCGGTCCCCCTGGACCACCTGAAAGACGTCCTCCGGTAAGCCAGCCTCACGAAATAGCTCGATAAACCGTAGCGGCGTCAGCGGTGTTTGCTCGGACGGTTTGTGGAGGAAGCAATTACCCGCAGCGATCGCGAGTGGAAACATCCACATGGGCACCATGGCGGGGAAATTGAACGGAGTGATTCCGCAGACTACTCCGAGCGGATAGCGACGAGTGTGACAGTCGACTCCGGGACTGACTTCCAACAGCCCGCCTTGCAACAAGCTTGGGAAAGAGGTCGCAAATTCGACCACTTCCAAGCCTTTACGAATTCCGGCTTCCGCTTCCGCGATAGTCTTGCCGTTCTCGGCCGATACCAACTTGGAAAGTTCGCCCATCTGTTGCTCGGCCAATTGCTTGAAACGAAACAAGGGCTGGACTCGCTCCTTCACGGGGGTGCGCCCCCAATCGACAAAGGCCGATCTCGCCCGTTCGACCGCTTCGTTCACCCGCCGCACTCCGGCAACGTCGATACTTCCCAGCGACGAACCGTCGACCGGAGAGACGACTTCAATACGCTTGCCCTGATCTACCATCTCGTTTTCTGGCCGCTCGGGTTGATTCTGTGCAAATGGCGTCGCATTTCGCCCGTAAACGTCGATCGACAACCTCCGTTGCCGGAGCCTATCCTCGCCGCAGCTCCCGCGACAAGCAATACGTGGGCGCCGACGCGACAAACGAATCGGCGAGCCCGATCAGGGGTCGATCAGCCGGTCTTGCGATCGTGCAGCTTAGCGGAATGGAGTTGGTTTCAGGCGAATCGTTGGACCGGGCAACCACGTTTTGAAACTGCGCTTTCGTCCGAGCCATCGGAAAATCGTAACTTCAAAAGAACCAGGTTGGCTTAGTAACGCCATCCGCCGCGGACAATCGCTGCATCGTCGAAGCTGATCTCCGTATCGGTCCGTTCGTATTCGAGTCGACGACCCAGAGCAACACCGAATTCGGCAAAACAGCCGCCGCCCCCATCGACCAGTCGTTCCACTC
>JARFQX010000302.1 GCA_029287555.1 Rubripirellula sp.
TCGTGAAAGAAGCCCCGGGTACGCGTCGCATCGATACCAGGTTGGTAAACCACCGGTTCAATGAGCCGGCACAGTCGCTACTCAGCGAACAGCTCCGGCGATTCATTGATTGCCTGGCGAAATCAAGGGCGTATGAATCTCCCTTGGCCACGGCAGTTTTCGGTTATTCAACTCCACGCGGCTGCATCGCCCGCTGGCTCGAAGATTGTGACCCAACCTGCATCGGTGTCTTTTCGCCAGAGACACAGACGCGCCGAACGCGAATTGCTTCGTGAATTCGGCTGATGGTCCAACCGCTGTCAGGAAGAAGCCGTTCAAAATGCGTTCGGTGTCTGATGGATTGCGGATCTGCGATCTCCTCCGCGTGGCCGGCCTACCCTAAACTAGCTCCCTTCTCCCCATTTCATGAAGGCGAGTGGTGCTCGCCTTCCTGCAACGGGGGACAAGGGAGCCAGAGTGAAAAGCGCACGGTCGCACCGAATGCAGAAACGGCGAAGCCTTCGTGCTTTCGGGTGCATCGACCGAGGCGGCTTACAATTTAGGCAAATTGCGGGCGGTGTCTCCACCGGGACTACACCTCAGCGGCTAGCACTGCATTTGCCGCCCGGTGCGGTGTCTACTGCTCAAAGTGACCTGCCCCCTGATAAGCGGGCGTGGATTCAGTAAATGTCCAAATCTACCGGGGATCTATTTCCTGTTCGGTGAGGACGAGGAGGGCGCGAAGCGGATCGTCTATACCAGTACTACACATGCAAGCGGTCCCGCGTTTCGGGCACCTGCAACAACTATGCGGTCCGGACGACGTTGATTGAAGAGACGTAGATTGGGCATTTTGGAAACGCATCTTGGCTGGCTGGAAAGACGAACGTACCGACATCGAGCCGCAACTCGCCGAAGAAGAGCAGCCCGCCGAATCGGACGCCGATCTCGATCCCGATGTGGTGATCGAGGAATTGCATTACCTCGAAGAGCATCTGGCATCGAACGAATCGCTATCGGCCCGCGCGGCGTTCAGGCGGGTCTTCAAGACGGTGACGATGTATTGGAACCACGACGGCGGACGCTACCGCGAACTCGACCGCGCCGAGGTCGAACCCCAGCATCCTTTCGCCCTAACTGAGAACACGCGGATCCGTGTTCCCAGTGGGACAAAACGAGAACGCAATGTGATCCGACACGGCACGATTTTCTACGTTGATCCACTTGCCGTGTTCCGCTTGGCGAAGAGGACTCTCACGGAGACACCAAGGGCACGGAGAGCCGATCACCTCTGTGTCTCCGCGCCTCGGTGAGAAACTCGGCGCGCCGAGAGTGGAATGATCTTGAAGCGATCGTCGCGTCAACCTCTTTCCCTGTCGGCTCGCAAATGTGCTGATGTCCATTCCCGTGGCGACTGGGTTGCGTTACCATAACGGTCTCCTTGTTTTCAAACTCCGGACTGGTATCCGTCGTGAATTGCTTACTTCGAATCGTCGCGTGTTTGCTGCTAGCTCAGGCCTCGGCTTCCCTCGCAGAGGCTCATCCCGGCCACGGGACGCCGGGGCCCACGCACTATCTGACCTCCTTTGATCACGCTGCGACCGTCGGGCTCTTTGTGTTGGGGACTGCGGCGGTCCTACTGGGCACGCGCCGGATCGCTCGCAGAAAGTCCATCGGATAAGCGGCCACCGGCTGCAACCGATGATTTGCAGCAACCAATACGCTGGCAGCAAGCGGACTCGACTCACTTCAGGAAGCGTTTCTTGAATTGATTCCAGGTGAGACAGTTGGCGACGTTCTCGCGTGCCAATCCCCCGCGACGCGCTTGCATGACGCCGTACCGCATGACGTCCAGTCCGTCGATTGAATGAGCATCCGAATTGATGGCGATCGGTATGCCCAGACGCTTGGCCGCGGCCAAGTGAACGTCATTCAAGTCGAGTCGCGCAGGATTCGCATTGAGCTCAAGCAGCGTGCCCTGCTCCTTCGCGGCCTGCATCACGGCCTCCATATCGAGTTCGTAGGCAGGACGCCGGTTGATGAGCCGTCCGGTCGGATGAGCAATGCAGTCAACGTGTTCGTTCACGATAGCGCCGAGGATTCGATCGGTGATTTGATCACGTGACTGCTTCTGGCCATAGTGAATGCTGGCCAACACCCAGTCGGCTTCCGCCAGGCAATCATCGGGAAGGTCCATGCCGCCTTTTTCGAGGATGTCGCACTCGATGCCTTTCAAGATTTCCAGACGGCCCTCGTACTCTTTTCGAATCTCGTCGATCAACGACCACTGCTGGCGCAATCGCTCGGGGTCCAGGCCCATCGCCATCGAAACCCGTTGGCTGTGGTCGGTAATTGCGATGTAGGAGAGTCCTCGGTCGATCGCCGCGTCTGCCATTTCGCGGATCGTCGCCTCGCCATCGGTCTCCGAGGTATGCATGTGCAGATCGCCACGAATCTGGGAGGGCTCGATCAGCTTGGGCAATGGGTCCTGCTCGGCCCACTCAAACTCTAGCCGGTCCTCACGAAGCTCCGGGGGAATCCAAGGCAATCCGATCGACTTGTAGACGTCCTGTTCGGTCTTCCCGGCAACGCATTGGTCATCGTCCATGCGAAACACGCCGTACTCGTTGATCTTCAGCCCGCATTCTTTTGCCAGACGGCGAACATGAATGTTGTGAGCTTGTGATCCGGTAAAGTACTGCAGCGCCGCACCGAACTGATCCGCTTCAACGATTCGAAGATCGACCTGAAAAGCCTTGCGCACGCGGATCGATATTTTCGTATCGCCGCGAGCGATCGTTTGTGTCCGCTCGGGAAACGCGACAAAGTGATCCATCGCCGCCTGGCGATCCGATGCCAACACCAATAGATCGAGATCCCCGATTGTCTCACGACCACGGCGATAGCTACCCGCCCATTCCAGTTTCTTGACCGCTTTGCACTTCTTCATGTGCTCGCCGATCGTTTGGGCCAACAAATCTCCTTCGGCCCAGTAGATCCTGGCTGCTGCCGCCTCGGCGATTGAAAGACCTTCGAGAATCGCCTCCTGTGTCTTGGCCCCGAAACCCTTCAGCTTGCTGACACGGCCATCCTCGCAGGCTTGACGTAAATCATTGAGCGACTGGAGTTCCAGTTCCTCCTGCAGTTGAACGGCTTTCTTCGCGCCGAGACCGGGAATCCTGGAAATCGCCATCAACACTTCCGGCGTCTCTCGTCGTAGCTTCTTGAGCTGCGGAAGCTCGCCCGTTGAGATCAGCGCGTGGGCTTTGTCGCGCAGCGTCTTGCCGATTCCCGGGAAATCCGCAAGGTCGCGTGAGGAGTCTTCCAGGATGGATTCAACCGGCTCATCAAGTTCCCGAATTGCACGGGCACCGTTTCGGTAGGCGCGGATGCGAAAAGGATTCTCGCCATGGAATTCGAGCAGTTCCGCGAGCTCGTCAAAGACGTCCGCAATCTCGGCGTTGTCCACAAGCCTGATCCCGATCTGAGGAAGAAACGAAGTAGCGTGATCTTCTCAGATTGGAGAACAATTGCGTAGTGCCGCCGACTCGCCTCGCCCTTGGTGGCGGTTGCCGGAAGTGGTCGTTCGGAACAGGGGATCGTTGCCTCACGTCAGCTCGTGGCTGTGTCAGCTCACGGCCTGTCAGCTCACGGCCGAACCGATGTCCACGTGGTGTCGCGAACGGTTGAAGTCGGCTGCTGGATCCAACGACCCTCGCTCGACCTCGAGGACGAAGATCGGGAAACCGGCGTGCGAGATGACACGCTCGTCAGGTCCGAAGCCTCGTACGAGCGGCGATGGTTCGGTTGCGAGCTCGTTTCCATCTGCTGCCTCGTCACCGGAGTTGTTCGCGGCGTTTGGAAGCTGTGGCGTCGGTAGGGCGCTTGGTAATCATCGGGGGCTTCGATCGGTTCGGCCCGCGTGAAGTTCTCATTATCGGTAATGCTCGGCGGCAAGGACGGTGGTCGCTGAGTCGGCGAGCTCGGATTGTCGACTTCAGAATTCTCGAAACTGGGCGACGGCGTCCCCCGCGGCCGGATCAGCGCCGTTGAATCCTCGGGATTCTGCAGCTGCCATTGTGTCGGTGAGGTCGTTTCGGGATTTCCAGCTGGCGGACTGGGCGGAGGCAAAACGGGAGGGCTTGAATTTAGGCTTGGCCTCTCAACCGGCGCAAGGTCGTTGCTCGTTCCGGGTGGGGCTATGGTCGGTGCGCCGCTGAGGGGAGCCGAGTTGGGTGCATAGGAGGGCGTCCCGGAGGGAGGCGCGATCGAAGGGATGCTTGTGACACCGCCGGTTGAACCGCTAGCTCCAACCTGGCCCACCGTCCCGTATTGACTGGGAATGCCCGGCGGGGGCGCGGTTGGAGGAGAAGGAATGGGCCCCGAAAGGCCGTAGCCGGAAGGCGTGGTTGGACATGACTGCGGGCACGAGGTCGGCGGGGGAGCCACCGGGGGCTGGCCGAACGTCAAGTTCGACGACTGGATTCGCTGAACCTGTTGCTCGTAACCGGTGCATGGCTGTTGAACGACGACGGGAGCTCCCGTGACCGGACTGGTCGAAGTCACCGGTCGATAATAGGTGACCGGCGCTCGGTAATAAGTGGTCGTGTAGTTCGTGCCGCACAGGCTTCTAAAGAAACGGCTCAAACAGCACTCCTTCTTCGGCGGCGCGGTGGGATAGATGGGGGTCACCGTCGATGCCGGAATTGCAGTTGCCGGAATTGCAGTTGCCGGAATGGCGGTCGACGGAGTCCCCGTCGGCGTGGTCACCGTAAGAGGTTGGCCCGGAAGTGATCCGTCGTAGGCGCTGTAGTAGCCCGTCGTTGCGGTTGGCCCGGCAGCGCCGCGGAGCGAATCGGTCAGCGGAGCTCGAAGAGACTGGTAAGCGGTCGTTGGCGCCACGGCGTTGGGAAGCCCACTGTAGACCGACGGGTTGTCAAAGTAGGCAGGCCGTTGGACTTGGTAGCTTCCGTTATTGCTCAGCGGGGTAACCGAAGTCGGGTCAACGTAAGTGGATGCGGTTGGTGAGAAGCCAGGCGTGTAGGCCGGACCTGCCACGCTAGTCGTGCCAACAGGTGGAGTATAGGCGGGTGGGGCGTAGGCGGCGGCATAGCTTGGCGCGTATCCGGCTGTTCCCGTGCCTGCAGCTGGAGGCGCGTATCCAGACGAGTAGCTCGGCGCATATCCAGACGAGTAGCTCGGCGCGTATCCAGACGAGTAGGTCGGCGGAGCGTATCCGGACGACGAGCTGAGACCCGGACCCCCGGCCCAGAGCAGAGTGTTCGTGGCACACGCCAAGAGTATCGCGAGCGATGGAGCCAAGCGGCGCATCGGCGGTTCCCGTGCTGGAGGATTGCAAAGTATTCGTCGAAGCATGGCGGCGGAGGTCATTCCCCACCGCATCCTTCCGAAACAAGTGGACGCTTCGACTGGCGTTGGGTCAATCTTTCGTGAATCAACTTTCTGCGAATGTAAACCTTTGCGGAGCGTGATTCGTTGAACGCGCGGGTTGTAGCGACTTTGCGTCGAGACACTTGGCGGATCCTCGCTGGTCGAGCGACGCCTTGGCAGAACCGCGTCGGTGCCCAAGTGCGGGCGCGCAGAAGCTGTGCCGGCGGGGCCGAAGCTGTGTCGGGCGGGGCAGAAGCCTGGCCGCTGGATCCTCCTGCGATGCTCCTCTGGCCTGGATCCTTGCCGATGCCGAGAAGCGGAACGAAGGCCAGCGGGGGGGATCGTTGCTGCCAGAATCGCGGTGAATGCCCATGGAAGGATGTCCAGGGCCGGCGGTCACTGCCAAGGTGGCACGGAATGGCAGGTTCCCTCGTCGCAAGAACGACCAGATCAAGCGTTAAGTCGTTACTAGGGAGTGGCTTGCGATTCGAACTGGAGCCTTCGGCACGGGGCTTGCTCAGCAAGTCCGCCCATCGGTGGGCTCTGCCACCGGTACATCCAGAGTGTCTGTTCGGAACAGCCCTGCATGGCTTTCCGCTGTCTCACGAATACCGCCCTTCCCCAATCCCCCAAGACACCCGCGATCGACGGACAGTCGATGGGGATTCATTGACGAAAATCACAGGAGAATCACGTCGTGGCAAAGCAAATCGTTTTCGACGACGACGCACGCGGCCCGCTGTTGGCCGGCGTCAGCAAATTGGCGCGAGCCGTCCGCAGCACCTTGGGTCCGCGGGGTCGCAACGCCGTTTTGGATAAGGGATGGGGATCGCCGAAGGTGACCAAGGATGGCGTGACCGTCGCGGAGGACATTGAGCTCGACGACCCGTTTGAAAACCTGGGCGCTCAATTGGTCAAGGAGGCGGCCAGCAAGACGAACGACGTTGCCGGAGACGGCACCACCACGGCCACGATTCTCAGCGAGGCAATCTATCGGGAGGGCCTGAAGATGGTTGCCACCGGTGCCGATCCCATGGCCCTCTCGCGAGGAATCAGCAAGGCCGTTGATGCAGCTGTGGAGCATATCCGGAAGCTTTCCACGCCGATTCATGAAAAGAACAAGTCGGAGATTCGTCAAGTCGCAACGATCGCGGGCAACAACGATCCCACGATCGGCGATGTCCTGGCTGACGCCTTCACCAAGGTCGGCAAGAACGGCGTGATCACGGTCGAGGAAGGCCGCTCCAACGAGACGACGGTCGACGTCGTTGAGGGCATGCAGTTCGATCGCGGCTTTCTTTCGCCGCACTTCGTGACGAACCAGGAGGACGTAAGCGTTGAGTTGGAAGATTGTTACGTGTTGCTCTTTGAAGAAAAGATCAGCAATAACAAGAAGATGATCCCGCTGCTTGAGGCAATCAGCAAATCGAAAAAGCCGCTGCTTGTGATCGCCGAGGATGTCGAGGGCGAAGCACTCGCGACGTTGGTCGTCAATAAAATGCGAGGCATTATTTCGGCGTGTGCGGTCAAAGCCCCAGGCTACGGTGATCGCCGCAAAGCTCTCCTCGGTGACATCGCGGTTCTCACCGGCGGGAAGGCCGTCTTCAAGGATCTTGGCATCGACTTGGAGAGCGTGAAGATTAGCGATCTCGGTCGAGCCAAGAAGGTTCGGGTCACCAGCGAAGCAACCACAATTGTTGGTGGCGCGGGTAAGAAGGCCGACATCGACGGCCGAGTTGAGCAGATTCGTCGCGAGATTGATCAAACCGACAGCGACTACGACCGGGAAAAGCTGCAGGAGCGACTGGCGAAACTTGCTGGTGGCGTGGCCCAGATCAACGTCGGTGCGGCAACCGAAACCGAAATGAAAGAGCGCAAGGCGCTGATCGACGACGCCCGCTCGGCAACGCAGGCGGCACTCGAAGAGGGGATTGTGCCCGGCGGTGGAACCACACTTCTGCGGTGCGTTGACGCGGTTCTCAAGCTCGAGAAAAGCTTGGAGGGCGACGAAAAGCTCGGCGTTCGAATCATTCGTAATGTGCTGGATCATCCCCTTCGTGCCATCGCCAGCAACGCGGGGCTGGACGGCGCGGTGGTTGTCAATCGTGTGCGACAGATGAAAGGCAAATCGGAAGGCTACGACGCCAACGCCGAGAAGTACTGTGATCTCGTTGCGGCTGGAATCGTGGATCCCGCCAAGGTGGTTCGCGCTTCGCTGACAAACGCCGCCAGTGTTGCGTCCTTGTTGCTGACAACCGAGTCGCTGGTCACGGAGATTCCGGTGGAGGAAGAGCCGGATGGAGGAGACCACCATCACGACCATGGCATGGGGGGCGGCATGGACATGGGCGGCATGGGCGGCATGGGCGGCATGGGTGGCATGGGCGGCATGGGCGGCATGATGTAGTGCAGCCTTCGCTCCATCGAACTCCCGTTTCAACAAATCAATACTCACCATTCAAGTCAGAAAGAACTCAATCATGGCAAAACTGAATTTGCGTCCATTGGATGATCGTGTCGTTGTTCAACCGAGCGAAGCGGAGGAAACCACCGCAGGCGGGATCGTGCTGCCGGACTCTGCGAAGGAAAAGCCGCAGCGAGGAACGATCGTCGCCGTCGGCCCGGGCAAGTTGCTTGACAGCGGAAGCCGCGGCGAAATGAGCGTTGGCGTTGGTGACACCGTCATCTACGGCAAGTACGGCGGCAGCGACATCGAAGTGGACGGCCAAGAGATGAAGATCCTCCGCGAGAGTGATATTCTCGCGAAGGTCCTCTAG
>JARFQX010000354.1 GCA_029287555.1 Rubripirellula sp.
GAGCTTTTCGATTCTAGTTGTTGGTATTAAAGTTCCGCAACATTTTTCGACCCTTGTACTATTTGAACATGTCTTCGGGCGTCAGCTGACGGGGCCTGCCCGAGTTGGGTTGTTCAATCGTCTCCAATCCATCGTTGTACACCAATCAGTCTTTGTTGTCTCGCTCGGCGGTGAACACGCCCGCTTGTTCGTCCTGGAAAAAACCAAGCAGGGCGGGCCGTGGCTCCTGATAACCGACACGCTGCAAGTGCTGCTGGAGCGATTCCATCACTCGGAGTTGGGCTTCATTGAATTGATCAGCCGGCACCGCGAAAATCTCATCGTGCTCGGCATGCCACCCCGCGTAAATCGCGTAGATGTCGTCCAAGGGCAGATTTGCGACGTCGGCCGACCTCGAAAACACGGCTGGACCGGCACTTCCCACGTTGCTGTAAGTCCGATCTCCAAAGTTGTACTCGAATCGAACCAAAAAGACGTCGACCGGATCATCGAAGCTGGGCCACAGCAATCGACGCGAATCGATGACCTCCACCAACGTCGGAGGCACCCCCATCTGTTGCGGCTGCGTCAACCACAGCGCCAGTTCGGCTTCGGCCGTCGAATTGTCGGATCGAAATGATTCGTCCACCAGCTCCCCGAGACCCAACTCATCGGCATAGTGGATCGCCCGCAGTCTCGCCGCCGGTTCGGCGGTCAACTCAATCAAGCGTTTCTTTCCATCATCATCGTCGAATCTTGCCAACGCACCAGCAGCTTCGCATTGGACACGACGATGTCGCAGATCCATCGCCTGGGTCAACTTGCCGATCGAAGACTCATCGCCGATCAACCCCAAGGTATCACAGAGAGAAACGGCCAAAGCAACAGCCTCACCCAGCTTCATCTGGACCGTATCGACATCGTCGCCAAACGAACGTGGGTTCTCCTCGAACAAGTTCAAACGGCCGACCACTTCGCCCAAGAGAAGATTGAGCATCGCCAATCGGTTGGCTGCCGGATGTTCCGCCACAAGACCTTCCCGGTATACATGGCTTGCCAAATCAAGCAGGGGAGCAGCCAGGGACGGGTGTTGCAGTCCATCAAGGATGGCGGGATAGATCGACGCGACCGGCCAATCGCGACGCTGCATCAGCGGACTGAGAATCTGGGCCGCTTCGATCCACTGCCGGGGCGGATTCTCGTGAAGTGACTCGACCAGCAGGGCGAGCGATGCGTCCGTTCGGACCATCGCGTAGAGCTGCTGCAAGAGAAACCGATTGGGGGCATCGCGCGGTAGCGAAGCTTCGATCAGCCGGATCGATTCGGGATCAAGACTCTCGATCGTCGGCCACCCCATATTCAATAGCGACGATTGAACCACGCGCAGCAAGCCTCCCACGATCGCGGGATCCGCCCGAGGCAGCCGACTCGCCCCCCGCGTCAGTTCGTCGAGAAGTTGCGGGCCACTTCCCGCAGAGGCCTCCGCGAGATTTCGCAATTGCCACCCCGCCGCCACCCGGTCGGCCGAATCGCTCAGTAGCGGCTCAAGAATTTCTTCGAACACAGTATCGACTCGTCACCCTCCCGCCAGTGATTGTCTTCGCGTGACCAGGGCATCCGGTCCCCGCTGGGAACCTCAGTTTAGCGTGCGCAGGAGTTCGCGCCCTCGGGATGCGTTCCGATCGCCGCTTCGACAGCCGTCCCGCATCTCTTCTCGACGATTCGCAGGTGATGCTGAAGGTGTCCCGCGGAAACCCAGGCGATCGCCCGCACCGAGATCATTCCCCCGTCCACCTCCGCGGCACGATCCCAAGCTCGCGGAACCATTCGGCGCAGCAGATTCAAATTGGCTTGCCGCAGCTGTCCCAACTCGGTGACCAATCCAGCGAACGGCCCCAATCCGAAACGGCTATCGGCGTACTCATTCTCGTTCCATCCCGGCAGCGCGGTGGTGTCACCCGCTGCAATCCGCAGCATGCGATAGCCAAAAACTCGTTCCGCGTCGACACAGTGCTCGATGACCTGACGAATCGTCCACCCATAGGGAGGGTGCAGCCTATCGATTTGCTCGGTGCTCAAATGGCTGGCTAACTCACAAAGCCAGAACATCTGCCGATGAAGAACTCGGAGCACGCAATCACCTTCGACCTGATGAATTAATTGGCCGTGATAGGCGGAGGAAAACTCATCGTCGCTCGGTCGGCGGCTGGCGATCTGGTTCATCGAGACTACGCGTGCGGATGTAGAAAGAAATGGGGCCCGGGGGAGGAATAGGCGAAGCCCTCGCAAGAATCAGACTTGCCATTTTCTATATCCCCGCGGGCATCGCCCGCAACAGGCTCGAAGTAAGATTCTACTGGGGATTGTAGAAAGCGATCGGGCGAAGCGAGTATTCTGGGTTTTCGAATGCTGGGTCTTCGAAGCGGGACGCCGAAGAGCCGAACGAAACATGCGGGAACCAAAAGGCTCCTTCTTTTTCAGAGAACCCTCAAGGCGAGAGGGACCTCGAAAACGGACGAGGCCGACGTTCACCGGGATCGAGATTGTTGTTGGCATTGAAAGGGGACTTCGTGAACGGATGGATCTTGCTATTTCTGATCGGTGCCGTCGTGGTTCTTTGCATCGCCCTGGGATTCGCAATGATTCGCTCATTCCGCGCTGCACACGCTTTGGAGCGACGTTGCATTGCTGAGTTGACGCGGCTGAAGTCGCTCCTGGCCAACCGACACCTGGTGATTTCTCACCTCGTTGATTCCGTGCCCGAGGTCGTCAACCCGATGTTCGATCGGCGGCAGCTTCTTGATTCGCTGAAGGTTGCGGCGGAGGAGTTGGAGTGCATCGATGCAAGCGCGCCGGATGCGGCAAGGCTGGGGCATTTTGAGGCAAAGGAGCAAGAGCTGTGCCTTGAGCTGAGCAACTTGCTCCGCGCTTTGGAGAAGACCGAGTATCCGACGAAGCTGCGATCTTTGCAGAGCTGCCTGGATGCATTGGAGACGAAGTCGGCTGAAATCATGGATGTACTCTCCACTTACAACGCGGCCGCAATCACCTTTTCCACGTTTCTCAGGACATCTCTAGTCGCCCGAAATTCTCGCGACTGCGGGTTTCGTAGTCTCGACATTCTTCCGACGGTCAGCAGGTTCGACGACAGCAGCATTTCGAGCGATCGCGTCGCCTTGTGAAGCGAACGCTTCGCTTCCAGGACGAGCGCTCAGCTGGATGGTTCCGACGGGCCTGGATCGGCCGCAGCCAACTGGGCCAACGCCTGAGCGGTGCGCGCGACCGATTCCATGTCGATCGTGTGAGGACCGACGAACGAGTGAAAGTCGACGGTGATTGCCGCGTCCACGAGCAATTGGTGCAGTGCCACCGCGCTTGAGTAAGGAAGGATCGGGTCAATCTTTCCGTGCGATTGGAAGACGAACGAATCCTTGATGCGATCCAACGTGCGACGCCATTGATCTTCGCAGATGATGGTGCCTGAAAACTGCAACAACAACTGTGGTGCCGGGATCTCGCCGCGCAGCGATGCATCCATTGCCAACATGGCGCCCTGTGAAAAGCCCCCCAGCACCAAAGGTGCGACGCCACCTTCGAAATCTTCCAAGACCGCGTGAATCATTCTGCACAATCGCTCGCGTGCTTCCTCGATACCCGGAGGCTCGTGGGAGTGCAATTCGTCGAATTTCGAGGCTTCCACGGCCTCGGCGAACTGGGCCATGTTGACCGGCCACCAGGCCCGACCGTACGGCATGCCCAAATCATCGAGTGAATGCGGTGCATCGGGAAAGTAAAAACGAAACTTCGAGGCTTGCTCGCCAATGAGTCCGATCCACTCGCCGCTCAACGGTGCCAAGTCCTCGTAGGATGCTCCGTAGCCATGACAAATCACCACCGCAATCTGCGGCGACGGTCCGCCGTCGACCACAATGCAGTCGAGTGAATCGATTCGGGTCCGACGCGCTGTTGGCATGGCTCATTCCGATCAAACGACCGCAAGACTAGATGCCGGACGCCAATCAACCAATTGGATCTCTACCTTTCGAAACCCGCGAAACTCGTTGATCACAGGACGATAGGCGATTTCGATGGGACCCTCGACTGCATTGAGTTCATCGCACCACTCGCCCGCCCCAAAAGCCACCCCGCGGATCACCTTGCTACCCTGGCGAAGCCGGACGCTGAGATGTCGCTCGCCGCTACCCATCCGTCGAGCCGGTTCGACCAGTTCGACACCGCCGCAGTAGAGCACGGGACGGGGATTGCCGGCGCCGAAAGGAGCCAACATCTCCACCTGCTTCAACACGTCGAGACTCAACTGACCGAACGTCGCTTCGGCATCGATTCGGATTTCGGGGATGACCTCTTTTTCGTCCCATTGTCTGGCGACCGCTTCACAGAAATCGCCGCGAAAAGCGTCCAACTCGCGCTCGTCGATCGTGATCCCGGCGGCCGCGGCGTGACCGCCAAAGCGGATCAGACGTTCCTCGCATTCGTTGAGAGCGTCGTACAGGTTGATGCTGGTGCCGCCAACACGTCCCGAACCGACCGCCTCGCCCCGACCGGTGGCATCGAGCGAGATCACGATCACCGGTTTGGCGTACTTGTCCGCCAGGCGACCAGCCACCACGCCGATCACGCCTTGGTGCCAGCCCACCCCGGCCAAGACCAAAGCGGGATCCTCCTCAGGATTGAACTCGCCCTTGACCTGCTTGTTTGCCGCCAAGTAGACGCTTCGCTGAAGGCTATCCCGCGTTGCATTGAGTTGATCGATGTAGGCAGCGAGTTGCTGGGCCCGTTCGCCCGCGGAAATCGTCAGCAACTCCACGCCGAGTTGCGCTTGACCGAGACGACCGGCCGCATTGAGTCGCGGTCCAAGCACAAAGCTGATGCTCTCGGCTTCGATCCTGGCGGACTGATCGAGATTCGTTACTTTCATCAACTCGACCAACCCCGGCGGAGGCTCGCCGCGCAACATGCGAATCCCATGCTCGACCAGGATTCGGTTCTCATCCAACAGCGGCACCACGTCAGCCACGGTTCCGATTGCCGCTAGCGACAGCGATTGCATCAAGTAACGGCGAAGAGGCTCGGAAACCTTCGTACCGCCGCAAATCTCCTGGCACAGGGCCCAGGCCAACTTAAACGCGACTCCCGCGCCGCAGAGCTCACCAAACGGGTAAGCCGAGCCGGGCAACCTCGGATGCACGATCGCGGCGGCGTCGGGCAATTGATCGCCAATGGTGTGATGGTCGGTGATGATCAACCGCATTCCCAACTCTTTGCAGAGCTCGGCGTGGGCGACACTGCCGATCCCGCAATCGACCGAGACAATGATCTTCTTGCCCCGCTCGGCCAACTTGCGAATCGCTTGTTCGTTCAGCCCGTAGCCATCTTGAAGCCGATTGGGGACATGATAACTGACGTCGGCGCCAAGTAACCGAAGCCCGTTGACGAGGATGGCGGTCCCGGTCATCCCGTCACAATCGTAATCGCCATAAATAACGATCGGTGTCTTGTTATCGATCGCTTCAACGAGAATGCCCGTTGCTTCGGTCACACCGGGAAGCAGTTTGGGATCGCGGAGCCCGATCAGCTTGGTGTCGAGAAATCGCGCGGCCTCTTCGGCCTCGTAAACACCCCGGCTGACCAGAAGTTGGGCAACCACCGGCGGCAAACTTGAATCACGCGTCAATCGCTCGACGCGACCCGCGTCATGAGGAATGATCCGCCATCGTCTCTGCATCCCTGGCTCCGTCCGGAAAAGGCCGCGATCGCGTCGAGTCGTGCGGGGAGTCCTGTCAACATGGGACTCTCGACAACAATCCGCTCGCGGTCATCAGTCGTCGGATCGACCCGACGACCATGACTATTTCTTCTTCTCGGTATGATTGGTGTGCTTGCGCAAGCGGGGGCAGTACTTCTTGAGGCGCAACTTCTCGCCGCCCGGCTTCCGCTTGAGCGAATAGTTGTAGTCGCCGCATTCATCGCAGACGAGGAAGATTGTTTCCGCTTTCTTTTTGCTCTTGGCCATGCTCGGGCTCGGTCTGTATTGGACTTATCGAAGTTTTGACTTGTTTTTTGGTGTCGGGGGAGGGGGGATTATTGCAGCCACCAAGTGGTTTCCACAAGTAGAAATGCCCTGGCCGGCCGCCTCACTGCCGCAGCGAGAGACTCATTGCTGCAGTGAGAAGAGAACCAGATTGGCGACGATCTTCGCGGCGTCTTCGGTGCTGTACCCCGGACATTGGACCGAATTCGGGCTTTCCAGGGCACAGCTCAGATCAAGGGGGGAGAAGAAGACGCCAACGACGTTGTCCACGGTCGCGAATTCGAGGATTGGCGGCCCGGTGCGACGATCGACGCCGCCCCCGTTCGGGGAGGGAGATCGAATGGTCACCGCTCGGACGTCAAATCCGTTGACCGGGTCGAGTACCGGGTGATCGGATCCGACCGCCTGCAGAGGCGCCTCCGGGAGCGTCCGCGCGATTTCACGGCGAAACGCGTCAACGAATGCCTGATTACCGCAGACGGCCGAGCCCAAAATCACCCCACCGTTTTCGACGAATTCCTTCAGCAC
>JARFQX010000397.1 GCA_029287555.1 Rubripirellula sp.
GCGCTGTCGAAAACGCCATCTCAAAACCGTCATCGGCTCTCGATAAAACGGCTTGAAGTGCCGAGATCTCGACGGATTGCACGACAGCGTCGCAAAAGGTGCCACGCGCAATAGGTGCCGTGTCCCCATTCCCCTCCCGCGTGTCCCCATTCCCCTCCCGCGAATGCCCAATAGGTGCCGAATGCCCAATAGGTGCCGTGTCCCCGTTCCCTTTGGTGTCCCCGTTCCCTTTGTCCCCCTCAAAGCTCGTGTCCCCCCTCAAAGCTTTCAAAGCTCCCCTCAAAGCTTTGAGCGGGCCCGCAGTTGGTAGCCCGCTGGAAGGCAGCCAGTAAGACGGCAGACGGTGAAATGGGGGGCGGGGCGTGCGACCAGCGACGGCCGTTAGAGTGAAACGCACCGCTGTCCTGGACTTTGGCGAAGTCCGTCGATCGCGAACCGTGTTGAGTAAACGTGTTGACCGTGTTGAAAAAACGGATCACTCGTTGATTCAAATCGACGATCCCAGTTGTCCCGAGGCCACCTCTCAGGAAGCGTCGGTTTGATTGCGGGATCGACGTCTGGCTCGGAATCTTCCGCAATGGGTCGAGAAAACGATCATGTTTCGCCGCTCGCGCGGCCCCGCTTCTGTTTCGCCGCGTTGGCTTGGTGGTTTAGGTGGTTCGCGGTTTGCAGCGATGGTTGGAACTCAGACGCGAGAATCTCTTCACGGAGAGACTCTTGGCGCCATTCCCTCATCGACCTCAGGAGCCACCACGCGTGTCCGCACCTTCCAACCAACGCAAGCAAGCAGTTGTTCGGCCTCAAGATCCGCCGCGCCACGAGATGCGACCATGGCTGACGTTTTTTTTCGCCCTGGTCGTGTTTTGGGTTGCCAGCTTTGCTTCGGTTTGACCGACGGCGATGAAACGGTTCACCTTGGTTGGTGCGGTCACTCGAGCCGGTGTCCCAAAGTCAACTCGGTGTCCCGAGTCAACTCGGCGCGGCACCGCCGATGATGGGCTGACCGTGAGGGCAAGTCTTGGTTGACACCTTTAGGCCGTACCGATAAGGTCATAATCGACGCTCCGACGAATGCCCGGGCCCCCAAGGTTCGGGCAGTTTTTTTGTCCATTTTTGGATGATCGGACCCCCTACACCGCAACGACAATGAATCCGCAAGACATCCTTCGCTACGTCGATTCGCTCCATCGCGAGAAGAATATTGACAAGGAATTGGTATTCGCGGCGATCGAGTCGGCGTTTCAAACGGCAGCGAGACGTCAGTTCGGAGAAGAGGCGGATGTGCGCGTGCAGCTTGACCGGGAGAGCGGAAAGATTGAGGCGGAGTTGGAAGGGGAGCCGCTCGCCGACTTGATTGGCCGGATTGGCGCCCAGACAGCCAAGCAGGTCATTATTCAGAAGGTGAAGGAGGCTGAACGCGATTCGCTGATGGCGGAGTATCGCGAGCAAGTGGGGGAGATCGTCAGCGGCATCATCGGTCGAGCCGATGGCGGGGTCGCCACGGTGAACCTTGGAAACGTCGAAGCCATTCTGCCTCGCAGTGAGCAGATTCCAGGGGAATCGTTGCACGCCGGTGAACGAGTTCGAGCGGTGGTGTTCGAGGTTCGGGCGACGGGCAACCGTGTTCGGGTCGTGCTGAGTCGGACGAGGCCGCAGTTCGTTCAGCGGCTCTTTGAGCAGGAGATTCCCGAGCTGGGCGAGGAGATCATATCCATCAAGTCCATCAGCCGTGAGCCGGGCTATCGCAGCAAAGTTGCCGTCAGCACCGTTGATGCTCAAGTTGATCCCATCGCGGTTTGCGTCGGCTATCGCGGCGGTCGCATCAAGGCGGTTCGCGAGGAACTCGCCGGCGAACACATCGACGTGGTGCGATACAGCGAAGATCCCGAGGTGCTGATCCCCAATGCCTTGCAGCCCGCCGTGGTCGAACAGGTCCTGCTTTGCGACATGATCGGCCGAGCCATCGTGCTAGTCCAGGAAGACCAACTTTCGCTCGCCATCGGGCGCCGCGGCCAGAACGTCCGTCTGGCAAGCAAGCTGTGCGGCTGGGACATCGAAATCATGACCGGAAGCGAGCTCGAGGAGCAAATCGAACGAGCGGTTACCGGCTTCAGCCAAATCGAGGGGATCACCGAGGAAGTGGCACAGAGCCTCGTTGAGCAGGGCTACCTCTCCTACGACGACCTCTCGGTGATCGAACCGGACCTCTTCATGGAGATGAGCGGGTTGAGCGAAGAAGAGGTCGATCGAATCGTCGAGCAGGCGGAAGCGATGGCCGAGGAGGCGGAGCAGGCGGCCGCCGAAGAACGCAGGGCTCGCAAGGAACGCGAGCAGATCCAGCGCGAAGCCGAAGCGGCGGGGATCGCCGAACCGGAGGGGCAAACACCCGAATCGGCCACACCCGAATCGGCCCCGCCAGCGGATTCCGCCGACGACAGCGAGCCCAGCGACTCAGCCGATCAGCCAACCGAGGGCGACGAATCGCCGTCCGCGGCGACGGCCGAGGCCGGCGGACCAACCGCTGAGTCCGAGGAAGCGTCCGCCGCGACCGAGCCGCCTTCGGCCGAGGCGGCCGAGAAAGAAGGCTCCGAGGGAGAGGCTGCAGAGGGGTCGGAAGCCGAATCTGCCGCCTCGGAAAAAAGCTGAGGCCCGTTTCGTCGCGGAAAGGGGGCTCCTCGCCGAGAGGGGGGATTCGCAGGCGGCTGGATCGCTGGCAAACTAGAAAGAAAGAGTCGTGAATCTCGCGAAACTTTCTCGCTAGACCTCTTCGATCTCGAGTCATTTCGTTATCGTAAAGGTCGTTCGTGATCCAGGGTCTCTCTGGAAGCCGTTGATCGCACCCCCGACGTGGAGCGTCGTCCAGGCATTCCGCGGCGATGGAGGAATCTATTTATGTGACTGAATTAAACCAACCCGCCCCGCGACTTGGGCATTTCCCCGAACGACGTTCAACGAATCACACGGTTCGCTCGGCGGGTTTCAAATTGAATTGACAGGATTTTCGCCCGTGCCCGCACGCATTTACGCGCTCGCAAAAGAACTCAATATCGACAGTAAAGATCTGGTTGATCTGGTTAAGAAGGTTGGGATTACCGGAAAAGGATCAGCGTTGGCGAGCCTCACTGACGAGGAAGCCCAGAAAGTTCGTGATCATCTCTCTTCGGCCGAAGCGCCCAAGCAGCAGTCTGTTGCGACCGCTGCGCCCGAAGGTGCCGTTCGTGATGCGGTACCTCGGGAACGAAAGCCCGTTGCGATCAAGGTAGGACGCAGCTCTGGCCGCGGCGCGGTGCGAAAGCCGAGCGAGCCGGAGCCGAAACCGGCCGAACCGCCCAAGCCTGAAGTGGCGCCGGTCGCCGAGGCCAAGCAGGAGGAGCCCACCCCACCGGCTCCCGAGGCTCCGAAGAAACCGGCCGCCGGCGGTTCGCTTGCCAGTCGCATCAAGAGTCGAATGGCTGTCCGGAAACCGCTCGGAGGCGCCGGCCCCGATTCGATTGCACCGGTCAGACGCGACAGTACCGTTGCCTCGTCCGGCAAGATGCGTTCGCTTGATCGTCCCAGCGGAGGTGGTGGTGAAAAGAAGTCGTCGGACGCGGGCAAGAGCAAACGCCGCGAGCCCCGTATCAACGTCAAAATGGCGAGTTTGCCGGAGGTTGCCGAGCCGACCGCTGGCAAATCAACCGGATCGGAACCGAAGGCGCAGAAGCCGGACGTCAAGTTGAGTCCCGACGTCATCGCCGGTCATCGCCAAGGGATGCGGGCCCCGCTCGAAGAGTTGGCCAAAGAGGAATCAGAAAAGAAGCGCTCGGCGACCGCCAAGCGAGGTGGCTTGAGCGGTTTCACCGGCGAGAAGGCGCGTCGCGGATCCGAAAAAGACTTTGAAGACGATCGCCCCCGAAAGAAACTGGCCGGCATGGCCAGCCCGCGGGCCGAGCGTGGACGGGGCAAAAGTCGTGGCCGCATCGACCTGGACCAAGGCGCCGGCGGCCGTGTTGGCACGATGCCGCGAATGCCTCGCGCCAAGAAACGCAAAGGCACCAACACGGCGGCGCCTCGAAAAGAGGCGGTCGTGTTGGACTTGCCCTGCACCGTGCGTTCGTTTTCCGAGGCGGCAGGTGTCCCGGTCGGAAAGGTGCTCGGAACGTTGATGGCAATGGGCGTTCAGGCCGGCCTGAATATCAACTCGGAGCTCGACCTTGAGGCCGCTGAATTGATTGCCGCCGAGCTCGATCTGTCAATCCAGCTCAAGGAAGCAGAGACCCTCGAAGATGCGGTGATCACCGAATTGGAGGAGCGACAAGATGAGCCCGATTCACTTCAGTCGCGGCCACCGATCGTGACGTTCCTTGGTCACGTTGACCATGGGAAGACGAGTCTGCTGGATTACTTGATCGGCATTGACGTGGTCAGCGGTGAGGCTGGCGGGATTACCCAGCACATTCGCGCTTACGAAGTGCAAAAGGACGGACGCAGTGTCACCTTTGTCGATACGCCCGGCCACGAAGCCTTCACCGAAATGCGGGCCCGCGGTGCGAACGTGACCGACATTGCGGTGTTGGTGGTGGCCGCCGATGACGGCATCATGCCGCAGACCGAGGAAGCCATCAGCCACGCCAAGGCGGCCGAAGTTCCGATCGTGGTCGCCCTCAACAAAATTGACCTCGAAGGGGTCGACCCCAACCGCGTCATGACCCAGTTGACCGAGCACCAACTGACTCCAAGTGAATGGGGCGGCGAGGTGGAAGTGGTCCAGACCAGTGCCATCAAGGGGATTGGAATGGACGAGCTGTTGGAAACGCTGCTCACCATCGCGGAGTTGAACGAGTACACCGCGAACCCCGATCGAGAGGCGATGGGCGTCTGCTTGGAGTCCGAGCAGCAAGGCGATCGTGGCGTGGTCGCCAAATTGGTCGTTCAAAACGGGACGCTTCGCGTGGGGGACATCATCGTGTGCGGTGCCGCTCACGGTCGAGTGCGAGCGATGTCCGATACGCTCAAGGGACACTCGCTCGAATCGGCCGGACCGAGCGTTCCCGTCAATGTGATGGGCTTTGATGAGCCGCCGGGAGCCGGTGAACGGTTCTACGTGCTCGACGACATCAGCAAGGCGCGTGATATCGCAGAGAATCGGGCCCAAGTCAGCAGCAAAGAGAATCTCTCCGGCGTGACCACCAAGGTTTCATTCGAGAGTTTCCAGGAGATGCTGCAGGAAGGCCGCCTGGGACAGCAGGAAGAGAAGGTCAAACTGAACCTGATCATCCGCGCCGATGTCAAAGGCTCGTTGGAGGCCATCGATAAAGAGCTCAGCAAGCTGGATAACCCCGAGGTGGAGGTCCGTGTGCTGCAGCGATCCGTTGGCGGCGTGACCCTTGCCGACGTCACCCTGGCGTCGGCCTCCGATGCCGTCATCGCCGCGTTCAATGTGATACCGGACGAGCAGGCCCGAGCGCTTGCCGACGAACGGGACGTGGAGATTCGTCGCTACGATGTGATCTACAAGTTGACCGACGATATCAAGGCGATGATCGAAGGCCGCTTGAAACCGGAAGAGCGGATCGTTGAACTCGGCCGGGCAGTGGTCAAGCAGGTGTTCACGATCAGTCGCGTGGGGACGATCGCCGGTTGTTACGTCGCTCAAGGATCGATTCAACGCGGCTGCCGGATCCGGGTCAATCGAGATGGCCGAACGATCGGTGACTACGCGCTCGATTCGCTCAAGCGGATCAAGGAAGACGTCAAGGAAGTGCCGCGCGGAATGGAATGCGGGATTCGACTTCAGGGATTCAACGACGTCAAGCAAGATGATGTCCTGGAGGCCTACCGCATCGAAGAGGTTGCCCGTACTCTCGACTGATCGATTCATTCGTTTTTCGCCATCGTTCGTCTTCGGGCGATTAGTCTCCAGACGCTTGGTCTTCGGGCTTTTTCGGTCTTTCAGGCTCATGGCCTCGGAGAGACGGCCTCGGAGGCATAGCTTTGGAGACAAAAGGCAAAGGCCGCCGTCGACATGGGTGGCCGTTTGCCGTTGGTCCCCCTTCCCTGTCCCGCTAAAACCCCGTCCCGCCAACCCTTGATTGATTCGTGACAAGTCGACGTCAATTGAAAGCCGCCGAAGCGATCCGCGAAGTGGTGGCGGCTTCGATCCTCACCGAACTTCGTGATCCCCGTGTCCAAGATGTCACGGTGGTCGGCGTGAAGGTGACTCCCGACATGCGGGAGGCTAAGGTGTCGGTCAGTGTGATGGGTGACGAGAAGCAGCAGCAGCTTTCCCTGCGTGGCCTGCAAAACGCTGCGGGATTCCTGCAAAGCAAGATCGCCAGGCGCATCGAGTCCCGTCACACGCCTCGCCTCCGATTTGTCATCGATTCGGGGGTCCAGAATTCACTGCGGGTTGGCGAGATCCTCGAGCAGATCAAGCGCGAGAGGCGCGAGGCCGAATCGCAGGCGGGAGTCGCGTCCGAGACGGCCGCTGGCGACCCGACCGACCCGACTTCGCCCCCTGCTGATCCGGGGCAACCCCCGGACGAACCAACCGCCTAGCGGCGTCACCGCTTGACTTGGCGACCGCCAACCGGTTTGCTTCCGGCTCTGACGCTTCGTACGTCTCCCCCTTCCCCACGTTACTGATCGGCCCAGCACAAGATGTCTGCCAGCAACCGCGCTTCCCTGATCGGCAAGCTTCACACCGCGCTGAAGAAGTACTACAAGCCACTGCCCGCCCAGCCGACTCGACCCTTGCTCGAACATGTGCTCTACGCGTCGCTGCTCGAGGATGCTCCGGCCGACCTGGCCGATGAGGGAATGGCCAAGTGCGAACAAGAGTTCTTTGATTGGAACGAGGTCCGCGTGACCACGGTGACCGAGCTGGCTCAAGTCTTGTCCAACCTGCCCGATCCGCAAAAGGCGGCCCGGCGGCTGAAGAGCAACCTGCAGGCGATCTTCGAGGAGTTCTACACCTTTGACCTCGATCACCTGAAGAAGGAAAACCTGGGGAAGGCTGTCGGGAAATTCGAGAAGATGCCCGGCATGACCCCGTTTGTTCTCAACTACACGATTCAACACGGGCTGGGGGGACATGCGATCCCGGTCGACTACTCGGCGATGGTCATCATGTTGTCCACCGAGATTGCCTCGCAGTCCGAAGCGATGGCGGGCAAGGTTCCGGGACTCGAGCGGGCCATCCCCAAGAGCAAGGGAATCGAGTTTTCGGGCCTGTTGCATCAGGCCGCCGTTGCGTTGAACAAGAGCACCAAAGATAAAACCTCGCGACAACTGCTTGACGCCGTCAGCAAGGGTTCGACGAAACGCCTCGACGAGTGGTTGGCGAGCAAGAAAGCAGCCAAGAAACGCGTGGTCAAACGCAAGGCGCAAGAGCGTGCTGCGGCGGCCGAGGCGGAACGAGAAGCGAGTGAGCCACAGGTCACCGGCAAGCAAGTGAAATCGAAGGGGGCGGCTCAGGCCGCAGCCTCTACGAAGAAGAAAGCCAAGAAAGAAACGGCGGGCAAGCAGAACAAGGCGGACGCCAAATCCGAAGCTAAACCGGTGGCCAAGAAGAAGTCGACGAAGGCCTCGCCCACCAAGGCTGCGGCCTCGAAAAAAACAACGAAGAAGAAAGCAAAGTCGGCAGCTCGCAAGCCGGCAAAGAAAGCAACCAAGAAGTCGCCGAGCCGCAAGTTGA